>CAZHQU010000232.1:0-3374 GCA_964534245.1 uncultured Coprobacillus sp. | reverse complement strand
ATTATTATGAAGTATTTTATAATAAAATTTCAAATTATGATTTATCAAAAGAAGACATTGAGTTTTTAAAGTTATTTATTGAGGACAATAGAATTTTATCAGAGAAAAATGTTGGAGTAAAAATAGGCATTTCTCAACAAGCAGTAAATAAACATAAAAGAAAAATAATAGACAAAATAAATAAAAACAAACTGAGCTAGTAAAATAGTTCAGTTTTTTATTTTTTGGTTGTTAAAGAAGTATAGTTTTACGTGTTACTTTATGAAAGGAGCATAGCTATGAGTAATAAAGTAGAAGTAAAATTAGATTTTATTAATAAAAGAGGAGAAGAAAAGAAGGTTAAATTTTATATGGATAAAACTTCATATGAAATATTAAGTGATAGTTCGATTAATGAAATGTATCGACATCAATATTTAATTAATGAGTACCATGAATATGAGCGTGAAAAGTATTATAAAAGAAAATATTCATTACTTGATATTGAAATACTTGATCAACTCAAGAATACAAAAGATTTTGAAAATGATAATTATGATTATTTATATAGTGCAATAGAAAAATTAAATGATAAACAAAAAGAATTAATTAAATTAATATTCTTTGAAGGATACTCGCAGACTGAAGTTGCTAAAATGCAAGGAGTATCAAAACAAGCAATTAATAATTCTTTAAATAAGATTTATTCAATATTAAGGAAACAAATAAAAAAATAAAAGTGTACTTTTATCGTTTTAGACTCCTTATATATGAAGGAGGTAATTATATTATGGAATTAAGAGATGATTAATATACTATTTATATTTTATATTTATTGAAGGAGGACTATTTAAATGGAGTTTACATCAATTCCAATTATTGTTATATGCTGTTATCTATTGGGAGAGATATATAAAATAGTAGTTAGCCAAAAAAATCATAAGTACATCCCAGCAATATTAACAATCATAGGTGGAGTTCTTGGTATATTAATATTTTATACAAACCCCGAAATTCTATTTAATATTGACAATATATGGGCAGCATTAACGATTGGTTTAATAAGTGGCTCTAGTTCTACTGGAGCAAATCAAATTATAAGTAAAATAATTAAAAAGGAGGAAAAATAAAATGTATTTTAATGTAAGCAAATTTAATAACATACCTATTTTGAAAAACAGTTTTGGTACAGATGATATAGCTAGTATAAATATATACAAAAATGAAGCCAAAATTGATTTAGAAATACCATTATTTTATGATGACGAAGGAATTACAAATAAAATAGGACTTGTATCTTTAATTAGATCAAGTAATCAAAATAATGAGTTCAATCTAGGAATTGGAATCGGAATAAATTTAATTAATAAAATAACAACTATTGGTTATAATGAGAATAATTTAATTAATTTGATAGTATTGTATAATTCTAAAAATGAGGCAATATATTATGAATTAACGGATGTAAACTATATATTAGAAACAGAATCAAATAATACGAATATAGTTGTTGATTATTTAAAAAATGAAAATGGCGAAATTATTACTTGGGATACAATTAAATTGTATGATTTAAATGGAAATTATCTAATCTTTGAAAACGTATCTTATACTAATGGTTTATATCCATCATATTATCATAGAGTATCGTTAAAAAGTGATGAAGATATATGCATTAACGTTGGAGTAAGTAATATTATTTTAAGTTATGAAAATCAAGAAGTTTGTTTTAATTTAAATACAACTAATGGTTATAAATATGTAACTTTTTCTGCTGATAATCAAGTATTATCAAAAATAGAATTATGTTATAACGGTATGTATTTAACAAATGTCAATAAATATTTAAATTATATTAATGCAAACAATGTATTAGTAAGTGAATGTATTATAAAGAAAGAATATGTATTTAATAATGAAGAATATATATTAGTTAAAAATATCATTAGCGAACATTATACAAAATATTATCTAGATAGTGATAAAAAGGTAACAAGTTTTGTAAATTGTTTCGAAAGTAATGAAACTAGTGGAAAAAGAACAAGTATCTCATATGAGGATGAATACACGAGAGTTTCTAATTATAAAAATCAAATAACAAAATATTTATTTGACAATAATAAACTAGTTGCTATAATTGATCCATTTAATAAAATTATGACAATAAATTATGATAGCGAAAATAGCTTAATAGAAACATTAAAAATGATGGATATGAGTGATTCAGAAAGTAATAAAAGAGGAAATTTAATCAATGCATCAGAAATTTATTTAGAAGAGGCTTCCGAACTTGAATTAAATAACGGATTATTAGAAGAAAGTGAAAGATCCATTGTTCTTAATAATTTAAATATTAGTAAAAATTCTGGAATAACATTTTTTGTAAATACTAAAAGAGCATATACTATAGAATGTTCTTTAACTTTTACGATTAGACTAACAAATACAAATAATAATAAGTCTGAAGAAAAAATTTTAACTGCATCACCAATTCATGGAAAATTCATACCATTATCTAAAATGTTTATTGCAGAAAATAGTTATGATAAAGTAGAAATTTTAATAAAAAATACTGGTAAAAATTCTAAGTATTTAATTTCTGGTATTCAACTTTATAATCATTTATATGGTAGTATAAAATGTTACAATCAATATGGAAAAGTTGAAAAAATATATAGCGGTGATGAAATAGTTAATAATAGTTATATTATAAAAGATAATACTGCACTATTGAAGAGCAGTATAATAGATATCAATTCAAGTATAAATAGTTATGATGAAAAAGGAAATGTTATTGAAGTAATAAAAGAAAACGGAGTTGTCATATCGAATGAATATGATGAAAAAAATAATCTAATTAGAAATGAACTTTATGATGGTAATACTGGATATATAGAGAATACATATGAATATTATGACTCTAATAAAATAAAGAAAACAATTAAACAAAATGGTAATGAAACGACATACTTATATGATAGAAATGATAGAGTATTAAAAAATGTAAATTATCCAAATAATCTTCAAGAGGATTTTGATTATTATGATGATTTTAATATGTTTAAACATAAAGTAAAAAAATCAACAAATGATGAAATAATAACTACATATGAATATGATATAAAAAAACGAATTGATAAAATTAATTTAGATAGTAATTACTATTATAAATTTAATTATGATACTTTCGGCAACATAAGTTCTACAGAGATTTGTAAAAATAATAATTCAACCGAATTAGATAAAACAACATATGAAGCAGATACTGTTTATACAGAAAATGTCGAAAGTTATAGAGTTGGTAAAACTGACTCGTTAACTAATAAAGAAGTATATGATTATGATGAAAAAAACAATTTAAAGAAAATATATGCTAATAGTAAAGAATTAGATAA
>CAZHQU010000231.1:2277-3393 GCA_964534245.1 uncultured Coprobacillus sp. | reverse complement strand
TGGATTTTTAATAACAATACCATCTTGTCCATCACGATATAAATAAAGCATAAAAGGCTTTCCAGATGTTCTTGACAAATCTCCAAAATCAAATCCAATTTTTGATATTTCTGAATAGTTATATTTTTTATTCTTATAGATAAATTCCTCTTCATGAAATACAATATGTGGTTTTAATAGTACTACTATAAGTAAATTAAGAACATTTAATAAGACTAATAATACAATATTTGATATTATCATGGCACCAAATATTTCTAAGAGTATACGCACGTCATAAAATAAGACTGGTGCAAATGCTCCTAAGAAACCACCAAACATCATACAAAAGAATATTAGTAAAAACTGATTAAAATAATTAGCTTTTGTTTTCATATATCACCTATGTTAAATAAGATACTAGTGCACTTACAAATGCCACACCCATTGGTAAAAGCAATAAACCAAGAATCTTACTCCTATAATTACTTCTAAATCCTGCTTCTGTACATTTTTTCTTTAATTTCATGCACAATAATATAGATGGATAACTTATAGTTATTTTATCTTTATTATTTCTATATAAATACAGAACAAAAGAAGCACCATTATCTCTACTAAACTCAGTTAGTTCAAAAGAAATAAATTTTATCTCACTATATCGATATATCTTGTTTTTCACAACAAAATCATATTGATTTAGTTCTATTTGAGGTTTTAAAAATATTGATAATAAAACATTTAAAATATTAAATGTAATCACAACTACTAGTAAAGCTAAACCAGTAAATTTTGAGATTTTCAATAAATTTTCTTTATCAAATATTAATAATGGAATAAACGCTCCAAGGTATAATCCTACTATAATTATAGTTAACATAATTATAATGTCATTAAAATAATTTGCTTTATATTTCATATTTCTATCCTGATTTCATATACTTATTTATATTATAATATATTTTTGAAAATAATCAAGATAATTAAATAAAAGATTAGGCTTAAATACCTAATCTTTTTTCTTAAATAATTTTCTAAAAATATTATTTTCTTTTCTCTTTTCCTTTTGTTCTGCTTTCCAAGCTTCCTTTGCTTCCTTTTTAGCATGTTCTTTCTTTTGAACTATTTCATCTAAGA
>CAZHQU010000231.1:0-2267 GCA_964534245.1 uncultured Coprobacillus sp. | reverse complement strand
AGACATCAAGTTCTACTGGATATGGCTGAACATACTCTTGTTTTTCTCCGCCAGTGAATTTACATACAATATTACTTACTTTTGTGTATGGTTTCACTATATCTTCATGTACCGCCGCAATCAAAAACTCTACTTCTTCTTCTAATACTATTACTATTACCTCAAACAATACTTGAATTATCCAAAGTATAATCATAAGCGTTGATAGTATTATTGACATTGGTGTAACAATCGTATAAGCCATGTAAATACTATATAAAGATGTACCTAATGTAAATCCTTTTAATGCTAGTCTAATTCCTGCGTAACTTCTTTTTACAATTTTTTTAGTAGTTTTAATTTGTTTCTTATATGTAAGAATTTCAAATGTTGTATAAAGAACAAATAAAATCGATAAAACAATATTAACCCATACTATACCTTCTTGTGTTGCTAATACATAGATAAAATATCCAATTGTATAAATTAATGATAAATACTTAAAGATTACTGAAAACTTTCGAAAATCTCCTAAGATTTTATCTTTTGCGGCTAAGGTGTATTTTAACATTTTAATCCTCCTTTTAGTTAATATAAGTACATTAATACTCTATATAATGCTCTGTATTTTTCACGTATTACTTATTCTTGATATTCTATTATTTATTAAATTAATAAATCTTTCTTTTAATTCTTCTGTCAAATATGATTCTTCACAAAGCTTTATATATGTTTCTTTTAACGATATAATTTTATCCAACATTTTTTCGATTGATTTTCTATTTAATCCTATGTATTTTCCAAATTTTATAAAATCATTTCTTCTCAAGTTTCTATTTTTCCCATTTAAAGTAAGTGCTAGTTCTTCTATATCATTTGGCATTATCACATTTACTGGTAACATATCATATGCATCTGACAAATGGTATAAATTTGAGTCTAATGATGTTTCAATTAAGGAGAAGTTTTTCAGATGCATATCAGAATTACCTACAACAAAAGAGAAGGCAATTCTTAAGAATAAATCAGCGTTATCCAAACCTTCATTACTAGAATACTTATCAATTATTTTTGAACATCTTTCATATGATCCCTTGTACTTATCTTCTGTCAGTTTATTATCTAACTGACAAAAGTCTTCCATTGCTAATTTGTTTATAATATTTATATTAGCTTTAGCTTTTAAATTTGATTTTAGATTAACTCGGTCTATTCTTTTTGTAATATATGCAAGTTCTTTTGTTTCTTTATTTATTTCAATTAACGCAAATGGAACTGTTTTTATTTTTGTTACATTTGCCATTTGCATTACTAAATATTCACATTCTGGTAATAATTCATATTCTTTAGTTTGAGGTTTAAGTATATACCCAGTAGGATAGTTTACAACAGTTAATTTTGGAGATTGATCATTTATTAAATATAATGATAGTTTCTTTTGCACCCCAGGAACTGTTAATCCTTTATTAGAATTTTCTATAGCAATTTGAAATAGTTTTTCATCATTTACATCGATATTTGGTATTTCTTTTACTCCAAAGAATCTTTTAATGCATATGTTATGCCATTTATTTTGAATTTCTTCTATAGAACTATTATTTATTTCTTTTCCACAGCATAGACATTTCATAATCTTTCCTCCTGAATACTTACATTACCAATGCAATCCTTACATGCTATTAATAATATTCCAAATCTGTCTTTAGGGTTTATTTTCCAGTTCTTGCTTACAATGTCTAACATCCATCCTTCTGGTATAAGTCCATCGAAAAATGGAAATAAAACACTTGACTCATAGGCTTCTTCTTGCTTAGGTAAAGTTAAACTAACATTTTTAGAGTTTTCATCTAACAAATATTCTTTATCATATTTAAAAACATAACCAAATTCAGTTTCACTCAACTCCCCAGCAAATTTATCACATACATACACATAAGCTTTTCTAAACATTTAATTTCTTTTCCTTTCTTCCTGGTACTGCTTCCATCCCAAACATTGCTAATGCTTGATTCACTTTATCCATACGTACTGTCTCTTTACCTTGTTCTAACTCTCTAACGAATCTAAGCCCAAGCCCTGATCTTATCGCAAATTCTTCTTGAGTTAATCCTGCTTCTTTTCTTTTTTCTTTTATAAATTTTGCTATTTTATTCATATATATATTTTACACCTTTTCGGGTATAATGTCAATTAAAAATTAAAAATTTATACCCTTTAAGGTATAAATAATATTAATTTTATTTATTTTATACCTTATAGGGTATAAAATCAAGTAATTTTACATTTAA
>CAZHQU010000230.1:0-3395 GCA_964534245.1 uncultured Coprobacillus sp. | reverse complement strand
AACATATACTTGTAGCGTGTGTGATCATAGTAAGGTAACTGATTATGTAGATGCAACAGGTGACCATGATTATGTTGAAGAGGTAATAAAAGAAGCAACTTGTGTATCTAAAGGAGAAATGACTTATACATGTAGTGTTTGTGAATATTTTTATAAATCAGAAATTCCAACTTTACATCATACATATGAAAGTGAAGTAACAGCTCCTACTTGTACTAATGATGGTTATACAACATACACATGTAGTTGCGGTGATAGCTATGTTGATTATTATGTAGATGCGTTAGGTCATAGTTATACAAGTGTTGTAACAGACCCAACATGTACAGAAAAAGGATATACAACATATACTTGTACAGTATGTGTTGATAGTTATGTTGCTGATTATACAGATGCATTAGGTCATTCTTGGGATGAAGGTGTAATAATAAAAGTTCCTACAGTAGCTGAACAAGGTGAAAAGAAATATACATGTAGCGTGTGTGGTGAAACTAAAATTGAAAAAATTCCAACTGCTACTGAACATAGTTGGGATGAAGGTAAAGTAACAACTGCTCCAACATGTACAACTACAGGTGTTAAGACATATACTTGTAGCGTATGTAATGAAACTAAAGAAGAAGAAATTCCTGCTTTAGGTCATTCTTATGAAGAAAAAGTAACTGCTCCAACATGTACAGATAAAGGTTATACAACTCACACTTGTACAGTATGTGGTGATAGTTATGTAGATAAATATACAGATGCATTAGGTCATAGTTATACTGAAGTTGTAACTGCCCCAACATGTGCTGAAGCAGGATATACAACTCATACATGTAGCGTCTGTGGTGATACTTATAAAGATAATTATGTTGATGCAACTGGTAACCATGATTATGTTGAAGAAGTAATAAAAGAAGCAACCTGTGTATCTAAAGGAGAAATGACTTATACATGTAGTGTTTGTCTAGATTCTTATGAAGAAGAAATTCCTGCAACAGAAGTACATAATTATCGTCCAGTTAATTATGTACATTCGACTTGTACAGAAGATGGATATATTGAATATGAATGTAGTGTTTGTCATGCTCCTAAGACTGAAATAGATACAAATGATTTAGCACCAGGTCATAAACATGACGGTGTAGTAACAACTAAACCAACATGTACAGAAAAAGGTATTAAAACATTCACATGTAGTGTTTGTCATGATTCTTATACAGAAGGAATTAAAGCAACAGGTCATAATCATAAATCTGTTAAAACAGAATCAACTTGTACAGAAAAAGGATATATCACTTATACTTGTGAATGGTGTGGTGATATATATAAATCTGGTTATACAGATCCAAAAGGACACAAGACAAATGTAGTAACTGTTAATCCAACTTGTACACAATCAGGTTTAGAAACTACAACATGTACAGTTTGTGGCGAAGTTTTAAGTAAAGTAGTTCTTACTCCAACAGGTCATAAATATGAGGATTTAGTTATCGCTCCAACTTGTGATGATGCTGGATATACAAAACATACATGTAGCGTTTGTGGTGTTTGGTACAAAGATAAAGAAGTAGATGCTTTAGGTCATGATTATGAACTACTTAATGAAATTAAACCTAAATGTACAGAAAAAGGTATAAGAACTTTTGTATGTTCTCATGACGCTGAACATGTTTATATACTTATAGATGAAGCTTTAGGTCATGAATTAAGTGAAACTGTAATTGCTCCAACTTGTACTGAGGATGGTTATACAATTCATCAATGTGCAAACTGTAATTATGAATATACTACAAATACTACTTCAGCAACAGGCCATAGCTATGGTGAATGGGAATATGATAAGTTCCCTACAGATGTGGCAACTGGTCGTATGAAACAAGTTTGTAGCGTTTGTGGAGATATAAATTATAAAACTGTTGATCCTATCGGTCAAGCATATAATGGATATGTACAAGTAATTCCTGGTCAAAATGGACTTGGTACTGTATCTAATGAAGACTTAGATAAAGCTATTGATGCAACTAAGTATTCAGGAGTTACACAAATTACAATATTTAGTTCTGGTAACACTGAATTAGAAAGTGTTGAATTAGATAGCACTTATCTAGAAAAATTATTAGATAATAACTTAGCATTAGCATTTGAAGTAAATAAATTCTCAGTTAAATTCGATGCAAAAGCATTAGAAGCAATTAAGGATCAAGTTTCAGGAAATGGTCCATTATCATTTGGATTTACTGAAATTGAATTTGAAGATTTAAATAGCGAACAACAAAAGACAATGAGATATGAAAATTATGTTAAACTTGTTCGTTTAGAAATTTCATCAGGTGATAGTTTAATTTCTGACTTCCGAGGTGGTACTGCAACTGTAGAATTACCATTCACACCTCAAAGTGGATATGAAATTGAAAATTATTCTATTGTATTTATCGCAACTGATGGTAAACTTGAAGATATAAGTTTTGAATATGTAGGAGGTAATTTAGTTATGACTTTATCACATTTCTCTGAATATAGTGTAATAAATAATATGGATACAAGTTTCATTTTCTGGATGTTCATTATTACATTTATTCTATTAGTAGTAATTCTAATTAGTTTAATTACTTTAATTGTAATTATGATTAAAAAACAACAACCTCAAGTAGTTGAAAAAGTTGTTACAGTTGAAAAAATTGTAGAAGTTCCTTTAGCTGCTTCTGTTACAGAAACTCCTCAAAGTGTCGAAGAGATTGAAGAGGAAGTTGAAGAAGAAGTTGTTGTTAATGAAGATGAAGAAGAAACTCTATCTGTAGTTGAACCAGATGTAGTTGTTCCAGTTGAAGCAAGTGAAGACGAATTGATTACTTCTTATATCTATAGTTTCAGAGCTAAATTAATTTTATCAAATGATGAAATTAAAAACCGTTACTTTGATTTAGTTGATGCTATTAACTCATATAAGAAAGTTAAGATTTCAGAATCATTCAAACGTTTAAGAATTTATAGTGGTAGAAAAACTTACGCTCAATTAGTATTTGTTGGTAAAACATTATGCTTAGCTATGAACCTTAACTATGAAGATGTTAAAGAAAAATATAACGTAATTGATGTTTCTAGTAAAAAGAAATTTGCTGAAACACCAGTTATGATTAAGATTACATCTAATCGTAAGGTTAAACAAGCTACTCAACTTTTAGAAGTATTGTTTGAAGGATTTAAAAAGATTGAAGTTGAATCTTCAAGAGAAAAAATCCCAACATTAGGTTTAAGAGCCCTAATGAATAGAGGATTAGTTAAATCACGCTTAACTAAGAAACGATTCTAATTATATTAAGGTGTTTTACATTCTTGCGTGTAAAACACCTTTTTAATAGTGTGCCGGGCATGGCACTAATCTTACTGGTGAAAGTCCAGTCACGGGTAGT
>CAZHQU010000229.1:908-3436 GCA_964534245.1 uncultured Coprobacillus sp. | reverse complement strand
AAGAAATGAAATGATTTTCTTTTGAATATTTCTTTGTAAAAGTTCATATGTATCACCTATTTATTTATCTATTATTTTTTACCATTTTATTTAGGAGACTACTTTTTTATAAGTTGATTTATATATATTTATTTTGTTGTTTTAATATCAAAATCCAAACCATTGATTTTTTCTTTACTTATTGTTTTTAAATTATCTGGTTTAAAGTCTTTTCTAATAGTTACTGTATTCAAACAATTATATCCTATTTTATTATATAATCTTAATGCGTTGATATTCCTTGTAGCGACTTCAATATATAAAGAGTCAGAATACTCTTTAACAATTTCCTCTAACATATCTATAACTTTCGAACCGATGCCTTTTCTTTGAAAATTTGGTAATATGAAAATATCCTCAAGCCAATCTATTTCACATCCACGACTTCCTAAATGAGCAAAACCAATGTAATTATAATCAAATCTTATTAAGTATAACTTATGACCGGTTTTAATCCATTCATTTATATCATTAACTGTCTCATCTGTTGTTTGAATAACTCCATTATGTTCATTCCAAAAGTTTATAATTAAATCTATTAAATGGTTTTTATCTGATAAGTCATTACCTTTATAAAGAACTAATTCAATTTTATTATTAATATTTTCCATTTCATTCACCATATTTATTATAACATAAATTTAAAAAAATCCCAATACATTAAAGTATTGAGATTAAATTATATTTATTTATTTTTTTGTTTTCCAATAACTCCAGAACAAGTTATATAAAATATGCCATCTTTATTTTCTAAAAAACAAGCTTCTCTAGAGTCTCTTCCATAGCCTTGTGAGAAGGCTAAATTGTCATTAACAATTTTTAGATACTTAATTATTTTTTCAGAATCTAAATCTACAATTAATTTAATTCTGTCTTCTTCCTTCACTAGTTTCATACATTTTTTTTTAAAATTTAAATTTATAATTTCGTATTCACCTATAGCTTTATTCCATAATGTATTTGAATCAGTATTTTCAATATATCTAGCACCAATAATAGCACTCATTTTTTGAAATTCTCTAACTTGTTCGATAATTAATACTTCTTCTCCATAGTAATTATATAGTTTAAATCTTATAGACTTAATTAATATACCAAATAAGAGTCTAAATAAAAGCCCACAATTAGGATATGCTTGTAAATAACCGTCTTCACATGGCAATAGTTTAATCTTTAAGCCAGTTAATTTAGTTGTTAACTCATTGTTTTTATTATATTTTATATCTAGTAATCCAAACACAGTAGAGAATTTACCAATATAATTATTATAATACTCTTTATTGTATTCTATATGTTTATGATTTGAATTATAATTATTAATTACTACACCGTTATTTTCCAAATAAATTTTTAACAATAACTTAGATAATAATCGTGATAATATAGTTGCATTTTCAGTATTAGTAAATGTAATTGCACCAACATTTTTATCAGGTATGAATAAGAAACTAGAATGATGACATACTGTATCTCCACCATGTCCATATACTTTTCCAGCATCACCAAATTCTTCAGCATTATGTAATAGACCATAACCTCCATTATTTAAAACCTTATCTATAGGATCATCAAGTTTAAGAGTCTTCATTAAATCTATTGTTTCTTTTTTAAGAAACGTTTTATCTGAAACTTTCCCTTCATTTAAAAACATTTGACCAACTTTTACTAAATCGGTGATTTTCATATAAGTGTTTGACCCAGCAGGTAGCATTGTAGAGACAAAATCTTTTGTTTCATTTCTTTTTTTATTATAACTTAAAGAAATATCTTTAGTGAAACAATCCATATTTATATGAAATTTAATATCAATACCTAAAGGTTTAGCGATAAATTCTTGAATATAATTAACATATGTCATACCACTAATGTTTTCAATAATAATACCTAATAATGTATATCCAATATTAGAGTATGCAAACATAGTTCCCGGTTTTGATGTAAGATATGTCTTTTCTAAAGCTTTTAATATATTATGATACTCAGCTTTATCGTTAAAAATAAAGTCATATAAATCACACTGAATACCAGATCTATGCATTAATATATTACCAATTGTAATTTTATCATACTCAATTAAAGAGTTTACTTTAAACTCAGGGATATATTTTCGAATGTCATCATCTAATGAAAGCTTATTTTGCTCATACAATGTAAAAATAGCTAATGCTGTTAAAACTTTTGTATTTGAACCGATCATAAACATTGAATCGTCACTAGTTAAAACATTATCTTTTTTATTAATAAATCCAAAATGTTGTTTATATAATATTTTCTCATTATCAAACAAAACAACACTTGCTCCAACAGATTTGTACTTTTTATACAATGAATTTGCTTTATTATTTAATTTTATTTATCGAAAAAAGGTTATCTAGATGATAGCCTTTTATATGTAAATTATTCTGATAACCAATTTGCAATATCAATTATTTGTATTCCCTCATATTGATACCTATCATGTTTGGTTCTAGCAATTAATATTTTGGGGT
>CAZHQU010000229.1:0-898 GCA_964534245.1 uncultured Coprobacillus sp. | reverse complement strand
ATTTTATTTCTAAATTTTTATTCATATGTTACATCCTATTTTTTTCATTATCTATGTTATTTACTTATTACTTTTTTATTCCAAGATCTCTTCCCACATTTAGGGCATTTCAAATATCTTGTTCTACCAAAATGCATTGCTAAAGAAACAGCTTTATATGATGGAACATATTTTTCTTTACATTTAGCACATTCATAGTAACCTGCAACTTGTTCGATTCTTAATGCTATGAAAGATCCAGTTAATCCAATCACAAATCCAGAAACTATTAATACTGCTTTTACCCATTCTTCCATTTGAATATACGCAGCAATAAAGCTAAATCCTATTATAATAATAGCAGATAAAAATACAATAACATATTCTAAAGCAAGCATCTTCTTATCAGATTCTTCTTTATGTTTAACCATTTCAAGTAAAATCTTTTCATTCATTTTATCATAATTATTCATCGTAACAACCTCCCCACTTAATAAATCATTTACAGTAATTTCTAAAATATCACATAATTCAAGCATTATAGATGAATCAGGTAATGCTCTACCAGTCTCCCATTTTGAAACAGCTCTATCTGTAATATTTAATTTCTCGGCTAACTGTGATTGAGTTAACTTCTGTTTCTTTCGACATTGTGCAATAAAATTTCCAATTTTGATTTGATCCATAGGTATCCTCCTTTCACAATTATTTTACAATAAATTATTTATTATTTATACATCCCATTGGTAGAGTTTATAAAAATCAACTAATAGTGGGGTAAATTTAGTCAAGTTTTACTTTAGTTTGTATGATAATGCATAATAATTATATTTTTCTATTAAGTCATACTCATCAAATTTAAGATTATTTTTAATAAATAATTTTTCAATTTCTAATTTTAATATTTTTAAAAGTAAGA
>CAZHQU010000228.1:0-3459 GCA_964534245.1 uncultured Coprobacillus sp. | reverse complement strand
GTGCTTAAAGAACACGTTATAATTTTTTTACTCATTATATCTTTGCAAATCATTTTTTTCACCTCTAGTTATATTCTTTATAATCTATAAAAATTTATACATGAGTAATAAAGAAATTCCATGAAAGTAATTTAAAAGCATTAAATAAATTGATTTAAAATATAATTAATTATGGATAAACTAATAAAAAGAATAAAACAAATAATAGTAGTAATGATAATAATATGTATGCTAATATTTGTGTTCATTGGTTTTGTTAAAATTGCAAGAGATAGAGTAGTTGCATATACAAAGCAAAAAGCAATAAATCAGGCGATGAAATCAATAAGTGAAATAATAGATGATAAATTTATTAATTCGTTAGAACTTAATAATATTATTAACGATAATAATGAAAATAAAACATTTATAAATACAACTGAAATAAATAAAATAATTAAACTTGCAAATAATATATTAAGTGAAAGTATCAATGAAGCGAATGTCGAGAAATTATTTATTCCAATTGGCGTATTAGTCAATGAAACTTTATATAATGAAAGTGGATTAGGCTTTTACGTAAAATCAAAACCTATTAGTTCTTATACGGCTGATATCAGTGTAGAAGTCAACGATTATGGAATAAACAATAGTATGATAAGCATATATTTAATTATTAAAGTTAATGTTGAAATATTGTTTCCTCTAAACGAAGAGTCAGAATTTATTGAAAGTAAGATACCATTGACTATGGTAATAGTTGAAGGAGATGTTCCCGAAGGGATTATATATTCTAACTAAAAAAATCTTTTTCAAAATCTTTACTTAAAATGTTAAATGTGTTATAATTAGGTGTTAGAAAGAAAAAAGATAAATATTAGGAGAATAATATGGATATTCAAGTTATTGAAACAAAAATTCAAAATGTATTAAATAGAATTAGACCATATTTACAAAATGACGGTGGAGATGCTGAATTTGTAAAGTTTGAAAATGGAATTGTATTTGTTCGTATGCTAGGTGCATGTATAGGGTGCGGAAGTGTAGATGTTACAATTAAAGAATGTATCGAATCAATTTTATTAGAAGAAGTTGAAGGAGTTATTGGTGTAGAAAATATAGACTAATCTATATGAATGCTAAATAAGAAATTATATGGAAAAAGATATAGAAAAAGCAAAATTAGGAAAAAGGATATACAATATATGTCTGATAATTACTACAGTAATACTTATTCTTGTGCTACTACTTGTGAACACAGAGGATGAAGCTTTAGATACACGTATTAGAAGTGCTACATGTTTTTACTGCTTTTCTGCGTTGCTTGGAGGAGGAAGTCTTATTAGAGAATTTCTAAGCGGAGAATATATCAAGAAAAAAATGCTCATTAAATGTATTGCTTTAGCAGTTATTGTTGTTCTAGGCACGGTTATTATGATTTTGATCCCTAAAGATGTAGTTTATACTGCTGTATTCTTTTTAGGTTTAGGTGGATATATGTTTACTGCTGTCCCTACGATTGTTAAAGAAGAAAAAAAATAAAGATTTGGAGTTAATTAATGAAAGATTTAGTTTTAAAATACTTTAACCTTAAGAATGTTGTTGATGAAAAGGCATTAAAAGAATATGAAATTGCTGCTGAAGAAGCAAGAAGAAAGCTACTTACAAAAACAGGATTAGGAAAAGAATTCACTGGATGGGTTGAATATCCATTACAAATTCAAGATAGGGAAATACATTTAATTAATGAGGCTATTGAAGAAATTAGATCTCAAGGTGAATGTTTAGTTGTAATAGGTATAGGAGGATCATATTTAGGAGCAAAAGCGGCTCTCGATTTCTTAAAAGAATACTATGATACTAATCCAAATGAAGTAATATTCTTAGGAAATAATATGTCGCCACTATACTTGTCTGAAACTTTAAAATATTTAGAAACTAAAGATTTCTGTGTGAATGTTATATCAAAATCTGGTAAAACATTGGAACCAGCAATTGCCTTTCGATTTATTAGAGATTTGTTAATAAAAAAGTATGGAGAAAATTACAACAAGAGAGTATATGTTACAACATCTCAATCAAATAGTATACTTCATGATGAAGCTAAAGAAAAAGGCTATAAAGAGTTCTTTATTCCTAATAGCATTGGTGGAAGATATTCGGTATTTACTGCTGTTGGGTTACTTCCTATTGCGTATGCTGGATATAATATTATAGAATTTTTAAAAGGTGCAATTAATAGCTGTCAAGATTTTACTACATTACCTTATTCTGATAATCCTTGCTTACAATATGCCGCATTAAGAAATATATTGTACAATAAAGGTAAAGTGATTGAAGGTTTAGCTATTTATGAACCAAAGTTTAGTTCAATAGGTGAATGGTGGAAACAATTGTTTGCTGAAAGTGAAGGAAAAGAAGGAAAAGGAATTTTCCCTGTGCTATTTACATTCACAACAGATTTACATTCGATTGGCCAATATGTTCAAGATGGTATCAGAAATATCTTTGAAACGATGTTGCATTTTGATGATGAACCTGAACAATTAACGATTGAAAAAGATTCTGAAAATAATGATGGTTTAAACTATTTAGCTGGTAAGTCAATATATTATATTAGATCACAAATAATGCGTGGTGTAATTGACGCTCATCTTGATGGTTGTGTTCCAAATATTATTATTAAAGTTAAAGACTCATCAATTTATAGTTTAGGTTATTTGTTATACTTTTTTATGTTCGCATGTGGCGTAAGTGGTTATTTATTAGATGTCAATCCGTTTAATCAAGAAGGAGTAGAAGCATATAAGAAGAATATGTTTAACTTATTAAAGAAATAATGAATCTGAAATAATTATAAAAATTCAATTGAAAAAAATTATAAATAAAATATAGAGAAGGAAGCTGGAAATAGCTTCCTTTATTTTAATTAATTTGTTTGATTAGTAATATAATTATATAGGTGATAATTATTAAAAAAATATTTGAACTTATACTAATAGCTTGTTTTGGCTTATCTTTTTCCTCAATAAAGGTTGATTCAAAGAATGAAATTATTTATATTGACCCAGGACATGGGGGAATGGATGGAGGATGTGAAGGATATGATGGTACTAAAGAAAAAGATATTAATCTAGAAATTTCATTTAGATTAAGGGACATGTTAGAAAAACTAGGATTCGTTGTAGAATTAACACGAAGTGGTGACTATGATTTAGCTACTGATGAATCAAATAGAAAAAGAGTTGATATAGAAAAAAGGTGTAAACTTATTGAAGGGTGTATGTTGTTTATTTCTATTCATGTAAATGAGTTCAGTGATAAAAGTGTAAGAGGAGCACAAGTGTTTTATTCAAATAATAATAAAGAGTTTGCATCTTATATTCAAACTAGTTTAATAAGTGTTCTAAAAAACACAAATAGAACAGAATTAATGGTAAAGAATAAGTACTTACTAAATAATATATCTTCTACAGGTTG
>CAZHQU010000227.1:0-3483 GCA_964534245.1 uncultured Coprobacillus sp. | reverse complement strand
TAGACTGCTAGTAAAAATAGCAGTTTTTAAATTTTGTCTTTATTAATATTTAATTTTATGGTAAAATTAGTTTATATTATATTTAATGGTGATAATTATGAATAATAGAATAAAAATAATTGCTTCTAAGATTTATCCATATGAAAAAATTGCTGATGTAGGTTGCGATCATGGATATTTAATTATTGAAGCTATTAAACTTAATGCTAATATTAGAGCAATAGCAATTGATAATAAAGAAATGCCACTTAATTCATGTAAACAAAATATTATAAAACATAATTATTTAGATAAAGTAAGATTCTCATTATCTAGTGGTATAGAAGATATTGATAATAACACTGAATGTATTGTGATTGCTGGGATGGGTGGTAATTTAATCTGTGAAATACTATCTGAAGATTTAAAAAATGTTAAAAGATTAATTTTGGCACCAAATAAAGATGAATATGCTGTAAGAAGTGTTATTACAAAACTAGGTTTTAAGATTGCTGATGAAGAAATCGCCTTTGAAAATAATAAATATTATCAAATAATTGTGTGTGATAAAAATAATGATTTGGCTAATTATAATGATGATGAACTTACTTATGGTCCAGTTAATATCAAGAAAAAAGAAAAATTATTTAATGAATATATTGAATATGAATATAATAAATATTCTATGATTAATAATTCTGAAAAAATCAATAAAAGATTAGAAATGATTAGGAGGATTAAAGAATGTTAGTTGCTGATGTAGTAAATTATTTAGAGGAACGCTACCCAAGATCAAATGCTGAGGATTTTGATCAACCACGAATTGGTTTTATTGTTGGATCAAAAAATATTGAAGTTAAAAACATATTACTTGCTTTAGATTTAACATATGAAGTAGTATTAGAAGCTATTGAAAAGAATTGTAATATGATTATTACTCACCATCCTTTTATCTGGGATCCTTTATTTAAATTGATATTTGAAGACAATAAAACTAAAATTATTTCTAAACTATTTGAACATCAAATTTCAGTATATTCAATGCATACTAATTTAGATGTAGCTAATGGTGGGGTTAATGATGTATTATGTTCAATGCTTGGTGTTAATGAATTGAAGTCATTATATGATATTGAAAAAGGTAATTTCTTAAAATATGGTGAAATAGAAGAAGTTACATTAAAAGAATTTGCATTAATTGTTAAAAAAGCTTATAACTTAACTGGAGTAAGAGTGCTAGGAGACTTGAATAAAAAAGTGAAACTTGTTGGGATAATTGGTGGATCTGGTGCACATATGGGTGATTTAAATGACGCTATTAAAGCAGGTTTAGATGCTTATGTAACTGGTGAAATCAAATTAAGTAATGCACAATATGCATATGATAATGGTTTATCGTTAATCGAAGTAAATCATGGTGTAGAAAAGTTTGTTTTCGATAGAGTATCTCTCGAATTAAAAGATGTTTTTGAGGAAAAGTATAATTATAATAATAACGTAATTGTATCTAAAGTTAATACTGACAAATTTATAACTTTATAGAACAAAGTTCCAAATGTAGAAATGGTGAAAACCATTTCTTTTGTTTTTTGATTGACTTTAATGTCGTTTTTTGATAAAATTTTTAATAGTGAGTTTATTAACTTATTAAATAAAAGTTCAAAAAGGAGAAAGTTATGAACAAAAATTTAATTCTTGATGTTGAACAAAATCCTAGTAAAATTAGCCATTGGATTTTATTCGCATTACAACATGTTTTAGCTGTTTTAGTTGCAACAATTACTGTTCCTTTATTGGTTCCTGGAATGCCTTTAGCTGCTACAATGGTTTCAGCTGGTATTGGTACTTTATTCTATTTATGGGTAACAAAATCTAAGTCACCTGTATTTTTAAGCTCATCATTTGCGTATATCTCTCCAATGTGTTCTGCTGTTGGTGTAGGATTAATTGCTGATGCTGCAAATCCTGGTGCTGGAAATATAAATTATTTGGCTGTAATTTTAGGTATGTTAATGGTAGGATTAGTTTATTTAATCGTAGCTTTAGTAATTAAAAGATTTGGTACAAACTGGTTAAATAAATTATTGCCTCCAGTAGTTGCTGGTCCTGTTATTATGGTAATTGGTTTATCATTAGCTGGTAGTGCTATTAATAATTTAACTAACACTGCAGTTGCTGCAGAAAACTACAATTTAATTCATATTTTATGTGGTATGATTGCATTATTTGTTACTGCTTTTGCTGCTCATTATGGTGAAGGTAAGATGATGGGATTAATTCCTTTCGTATTAGGTATGGGTGCTGGTTATGTAACTGCTGTTATCTTTACATTAGTTGGATATAATGCTCTAGAAAATGAATATTTCAAAGTTGTTGATTTTAGTTCATTAGTTGCTATTTTCAAAGATTTTGATTTTAGTAGTATCTTTAATTATAAGATGTTTGTTCCTAATGATGGTGAATCATTTGTATTCTTAAGATTTGAAGAAATTGCTAGATTTGATTGGGCTACAATTGGTCAAATTGCATTATTATTTGTACCTGTAAGTTTCGTTACTATTTGTGAACATACTGGTGATCATCAAAATCTTGGAAATATCATTGGTCGTGACTTATTAACAGAAGAACCTGGTATGACAAGAACATTAATCGGTGATGGTGTTGGTACTGCTATTTCTGGTGTATTATGTGGTGCTGCAAATACAACTTATGGTGAAAGTGTTGCTGTTGTTGGTACAACAAAAGTTGCATCTGTTAATGTTATTAGACTTGCTGCAATCATGATGGTTGTATTCGGCTTATTTACTCCATTTACTGCATTATTAAAAACTATTCCAGCATGTGTTACTGGTGGTGTAAGTGTTGTATTATATGGATTTATCGCTTCATCTGGTGTTAAGATGTTAATAAACAAGAAAGTAGATTTCAATATTACAAGAAATATTTTCATTGCTTCAGCTATCTTAGTTGCTGGTATTGGTGGTTTATCATTTAAATTTGGTGATCCAACTGATCCAACAATTCAAATTACTTCAACTGCTGTTGCTATGATTTTAGGTATCGTTTTAAACTTTGTTTTAAAAGAAAAGAAAGAAAATAAATAAAAAAATTGATGGTAGAGGTTTTAAACTCTACCGTTTTTATAGTTTTATAAAAATAAAACTAAAATGTAAAAAAACTATGCAAAATAGCATAGCTTTTTAATTGAATAAGTTGTTAAACTTAAAATGTTTTCTTATTTTTCAGAAATAGCTTCAGTTGGGCAAATGCCTTCACAAGCACCACAATCGATGCATTCAGCTTCATCAATAACAAATTTTCCATCGCCTTCAGTAATGCAACTAACTGGACATTCAGCAGCACAAGCACCGCAAGCAACACATACATCAGAAATAAATCTTGGCATAATATTTTCCTCCTTAATATTTTTGCTCTTATATTTTATCATATTCTTTTCAGTTTTTAAAGTCTTTTTTTTATTTTCTTTCTTTTTATTTATTATTC
>CAZHQU010000226.1:0-3483 GCA_964534245.1 uncultured Coprobacillus sp. | reverse complement strand
TCAATAGGTTTTTTATTAACCTTTACTAAAGATGGGGATAAAACTCTATCTTTGTACATATAGCCATCTTTAATAACCATTAAAATTTCATCTTCTTCCTTTGTTTCATCATAATCAGTTTCCACAGCATGATGATACTTAGGATCAAATTTTTGATTAGTTTTAATTTTCTTAACTCCTTCTTCTTCTAGAACTTGATTAAGATTATTGTTAATCATTTGAAATCCAATTAAGAAATTATTTAAATTAGGATCATCTGTTTTCATATTAACTGCTTTATCAAATATATCAAGTGATGCAATTAATTTTTCTAATAATCTTTGCGATCCGTATTTTCTATCACGTATTCTTTCTTCGTCAATACGTTTCTTAAAATTTTCAGTATCAGCTAAAGTTCTTAAATATTGTTCTTTTAACTTTTGATTTTCTTCTTTTAAAGTCTTAATTTCTTCTTCTAATTTCTTTACTTTTTTACTAATTTTTTCTTTAATAGGTTTTTCAGATTCTTTTTTATTATCTATATTGTCATTTTCAGAGTTATCTGATTCTAAAGTTTCTTCAGTTTCTAATTCTTCTGATTCTTCATTCAACTCTTTTTCGTTTAATTCTTCTTCACGATATCTGTTATTCATAGCAAGTCCTTTCTAAATCTCATAATATCATAATCTCATAATCTCATGATCTCATGTTAAATATTTATGTTCTATATATATATTTATATTAAGATATTTTTTTTATGTTTTTAGCAATATATTCTAAAAGTGGAATTATTTTTTGATATTCCATACGCATTGGTCCAATAACCGCAATTCTACCTAAATCACCATTAGAAAGCTCATAAGGAACAGAAATAACAGAACAGTCTTTCATAACTGATAGTTCATTATCATTTCCGATTTTTACTGTTAACCCTTCATCCGTATAACTAACAATTTTAGCAAATTCTTCCTGCTCAATTGTCATTAATAAATCTTTGATTTTGTTCATATCTTTAAATTCTGGTTGTGAGAATATATTATTCTTTCCAGATGTATAAACATCATCTTTAGCCATACTAGTTAAAGTTCTAACGAATGCAGCAACAAGTTCATCATAATATGAAATATAATCTCTAATATGAGAGTTATCAGCTTCCTCTTTAATGCGATCATAAATCTCTGAAATAGGACAGTCATATAAAATATTATTTAAATATGCTATTACTTTTTCAACATCTTTAATATTAATGTATTCAGGAATTATAATCTTTTTGTTTTCTACATTACCTTTATCAGTAACCATTATAATAACGGCATAACATTCATATAAATGCACAAATTGAATTTTACGTATTCTAGCGTTATATCCACTAGGTCCCATTACTACGGCAGTATACTTTGTCATTTCAGCAACCAATGCCATACTTTCTTGAATTGCTTGTTCTCTTGATAATAAATTTCTTTCGATTATATCATCAACTAAAGGGAATGTCTCAATATTCTCAGCAATTTTAATAGACTTATTATTTACGATTTCTGATACATAAAATCTATAACCTTCTTCACTAGGAACACGTCCACTTGAAGTATGAGTCTTCATAATGTATCCTTTTTCTTCTAAATAAGCCATTTCATTTCTGATGGTTGCTGAAGAATAATCAAGCATTAGTTCTGGTCTTTCTGTTAAACTCTTAGAACCAACAGGTTCATTTGTTCTAACAAACTCTTCAATTATAGCTGATAAAACTTTTTTTTGTCTTTCTGTAAGCATAATCCACTTCCATTATATTCAATATTTTTTATTGTTAGCACTCTTTTTATCAGTTTGCTAATTTATTATACAACATTCTTTTGGCACTGTCAAGTGTTTTGTGCTAATATTATTTTCTATTTTTTTATTTAATATACAAAGAAATTAAATAAGTCATTAAACATTAAAAGTTTTAAAAACAAAAAAGATAGGATTAACCTATCTAATATACGGATTATATTTTAGTTCATCAAATAGTGTTGTTTCACTATCATGTCCAGGATATACAACATAATCTTCTTTATATGTCTTTAATTTATCTAAAGATTGTTTCATGATCACACTATTCCCAGTTGGCAAGTCAGTTCTTCCTACTGAACCTCTAAATAAAAAGTCTCCAGTAAACATCTTATCATCAATAATAAAGCTAACACAGCAGTTAGTATGTCCTGGATTTTCTATAGTTTTTATTTTTTTTCCAATTAGTTCAAATTCATCATTTGCAACATAAACTATATTTTCACTATCTAAGATATTAGGATTAAGCACTAAGTCAAATCCACACATTGTCGAGCAATTCTTATAGCTAGATATAAGCTTTTCATATGCTTTTTTATGCATATAAATCTTTATATTTTTATTTAAATAAGAACTTAGTTCTAAAATATGATCACAATGGCCATGAGTTATAAATATTGCTTCTATCTTCGCACTATGTTTGAATGTTTCGTTATATGTGATACATGGGTCTACTATAATACTTTTTTCATCATTAGTAATTATATATTGATTAGCACTCAAAAATTTAGATGTTAATTTCTTAATTTTCATAATACACCTATTATTAATTATTTAAATTTCGAATAACATTTATGTAATTTCCATAAATACCCGCATCATTAAGTAGTGTCGCAAGAACAATTTCTGTATTTTTAACTGAGAAGAATGCT
Source organism: uncultured Coprobacillus sp. (assembly GCA_964534245.1). Taxonomy (GTDB): domain Bacteria; phylum Bacillota_I; class Bacilli_A; order ML615J-28; family CAG-698; genus CAG-698. The sequence continues at coordinate 805 of CAZHQU010000226.1, read as the reverse complement.
AAATCCTCAAAGTAAGCTCTAACTTTCTTAAGGAAATAATCTCCTGCCCTACTAACTCCACCACCGATAATTACAACATCAGGATTTATTGTATTACAAATACTAGCAAGACCTACTGATAAATAATATGCAGTTCTCTCAGCAACTTCTTTCGCAACTTCATCTCCTGCTTTAGCTTCATCAAAAATTGATTTTGCTGAAAGGAATTTAATTTTAGAAAGAGTAGTCATTTTATGTTTCATTAAGCTTCTTGCAGTTTTAACAATACCTGTTGCTGATGCATATTGTTCTAAACATCCAGTAAGACCACATGAACACTCTCTACCATTAAATGGATAAATTTTAATATGACCAATTTCACCAGCAGATCCAGTAGATCCCTCAACTAAATGTCCATTTAAAATGATTCCACCACCAACACCAGTACCTAAAGTTATTAAAATTGCATTTGACTTTTTATGATTATAACCAAAATACCATTCACCTAAAGTTGCCGCATTTGCATCATTTAATATTTTAATTAAAAGATTTGGAAATTTTTTATCGAGAAGTTCTTTTAAATTAACAATTTCCCATTTAATGTTTTGAGCACCCAAAACTACTCCATTCATTACAGGACCAGGTATACCTACACCAAGACCAACAAGTTCATCATCACCTAAATGTGCGTATATTTCGTCATATATTTGACTAATTAACACATCAGGATTTTCATCAACTAGTGTTTTAACCATAAATTTTTCTAATAAAGAATTTTCAAAATCAGAATCATCAAGTTTAAATTTACCAAACTTTATATTTGTTC
>CAZHQU010000225.1:0-3489 GCA_964534245.1 uncultured Coprobacillus sp. | reverse complement strand
TATTCGTATAATAAAGTTAAGAATTAACTTTATTATATAAATGTTATCATTTTTATGATATACTTTTATTACAAGGATATATCAACCTTGTTTTAGTTAATTTTTGTTATTATCATTTAGACGTAGATGATAATAACTGGTTGTGGAGACGTTTTTCAGTTTGTGAGACATCTATTGATGATTTCGAGATATAATATGTCTCCCTTCCTCCTTCTTTTAGAATCTGTTTAATTAATTAAGACATTAGCATATCTAATGATTTTGTATCAGAAACGAATATAGGCATGAAAGAACGTGACTTAAGAATTCTTAAGTTTTGGAAGTTACAACCACTACTATACGTCAAAAAAGAAAGGAAGTTGATATTTTGTCTAAACCATGTATTTGTATTGATGTATCTAAAAATACATCTCACGTCCAAGGATTCATTAATTCTATTGAAACTCCATTTTCAAAACCTTTTAAAATTGAACATACTTTAACTGGTTTTAATAAAATTAAAGATCTTTATAAGAAATTAGTTGATAAAACTAAATTAAAACCACTTGTTATTTTTGAGTATACTGGTGTTTATCATGAATGTCTAATATCATTCTTAAAACAAGAAAACTATGATTATCATGCAGTTTCACCGCTTAAATCAGCTAAACATCGCAACTCAGAAATTAGAAATGCTAAAACTGATAAAAGAGATTGTAAAAATTTAGCTGATATGTTTTATTCAAATAAACTCGGTAAATTTAATAAAAGTAACTCTTTATACACAAATCTAAAAGAATTAAGTAAGGAGTATCACACAAATAAAATTCACCTTCAAAAACTTGAAGTTACTTTAAATGAATTAATTGATATTATATATCCTTGTTTTAAGAATATGTTTTCAGATTTTCTTTCAAAATTATCTTTAGAATTTTTAGAAACTTTTTACCATCCTGACATAATTAATAATTCATCTATTGAAGATATTACAAATTTCTTTTTAAAAAGTAAAGTAAAACATAGAGAAACATACTCAAAATCAAAAGCAGTTAAGCTTAAAGATTACGCTTCAAACATAATATCAGGTTGTTCAATAAATTCTTATATTATTTTATTCTTACTTGATACAATAAAACAATTAAAACTTTTATTAAATATACAAAACGATATTATATCCGAACTTATCAAACTTGCTAAAACTACACCTTATTTTGAATCTATTAGGTCAATTCCAGGACTTGGTGATTTGTCTTGCGCTAGATTAATTGCTGAGCTTGGTGACATATCTAGATTTAATAGGCCAGAAGAAATAAATGCTTATGTGGGGATTGATCCTATAGTAAATCAATCGGGCATTAAAGATGGAAAACATTTATGCATATCTAAAAAAGGTAGTAAGAAAGCAAGATCAATACTTTTTTTAATGGTTCGTAGCATGGTGCGAAAAAAAGTTAAAGATAATTCTATCAAACAATATTACAATAAGAAAAAAGCACAACCTAATATACCACCAAAAGTTGCGCTCTTTGCTTGTGTGAATAAACTTATTAGAATAATTCACTCTCTTTGTAAATACGGATTTATTTACGAATATAGTATACCACAAAAATAAATAAAATTTAATAATTTTATTAAATATTTGCGTAATATTGTCAGTTGAATTAAAAATCGACTGACAATCCGTTTTGCGCACTTTTTTATTTTTAAAAACAAAATATAAAATATTTTAAATATTTTATTGACTTTTGTTTAATTAATTATATCACATTTCACCCTAAATTGGAAGTTTTAAATATTATCTCTTTTTTGGAAGTTCGTGTTTTTTTCGATATTTGTATCCATAATCTAAATATACATTATCTTCTTCTCAGTATACTTCAACATGTTCATCAAATGAGTAATAATGTGTAACCCATCTAGAATTACCACTATAATAAGGATATCTATCATATCCATCAGTTTCATATACTTCTTTCAGTTCAGTTTTTCCAATTTTAATAAAATCATCGGAATTACCTTTATAGATAATCTTTATATGTATTTTAGTATATGAATAGTGCCATAGAGCCCTGTTTAATTTTTCTAAACTCTTTGGTAAATAATATGTACGAATTCTCACTTCACTTCCAAAGCAATATTCCCTTATTTCTTTAATTCCTTCAGGAATATAAAATTCTCCATAAATTGATACCTATTATTAAAGAAATATTGATCTAAATTCCATTCATTATTCTCTATTTCTATATAGTTTTTATTTAACGTTCTATCGTTTTCATTCTCTACAATTCTTATTTTCATAAACCAATCTCCAATCTTACCTTTTTATTATAGCATAATATCATTGATTAATAAACATTAAACCCTTGGTTTATTAATATTTTTTAATTTTTTCTTGCATTTTAGATTTTGATATGCTATAATATATTAGCAATGCGGATATGGCGAAATTGGCAGACGCGCTAGACTTAGGCTCTAGTTCTTACGAGTGCAGGTTCGACTCCTGTTATCCGCACCATTTTATTTAAATAACTCACAGAATATGGAAACTATATGATGTAAAAACTTAAACGATTATAATTGGGCTGATATTTCAACTATAATCGTTTTTTGCTTATAGAACATATAAAAATATGAACTACGATAAAATTTTAACATAACGGAAAATTTATGTCAATAAAAATTTTCCAAAAAGTTAAAAATTTAAGGAGGAATTATGAGTTTAGGAGAAAAAATAATAACATTAAGAAAAGAAAAAGGATTAAATGCTTATCAATGCAGTATTCAGTTAGGAGTAAGTCCTTCAAGATTTACATACATTGAAAAAGGAAGAAATTTACCTTCAGCAGAATTATTAATAAAACTATGCAGTTTCTTTAATGTATCTGCAGATTGGTTACTAGGATTAAAAGAGGAAAGAAACTAATGAAGTATCTATATAATAAGACATTAAAATCTTTTTACTATTTAACTAAAAATGATTTAAATCTATACATGTGGTCAATAAAAAATAACACAATAGATGAACGTTATGAAAAAGTAAAAGATTCCTCATACTATTTAGAATTAGAACGTTTTTCAAATAAAAGAAATATAGAATGTAAACCTACTGAAATAATATCTTGGATTGATAGTATGACTATGATGTATAGAATACTAAACAATATTGAAAAATTATCAAAAGATGAAAAAGAAAATTATAAAGGTTTTTATATATATCAAGATATATACGAAAATTCACAAATTATACAAGAATATTGTATACCATTTACAAATAAAAAATGTGATTATATATTAACAAAAGATAATAAAATCTTAATATTAGAATTTAGTTATGGAAAAAAAGAAAAAGAAGACTATCAATTTCAAACAAAATTACATCAAGTAATTAATTATAAAGAATTACTTAGTAATATATTACCAAAAGATATTGAAATTTATACATATACTTTTATTATTAAAGAAGAAGAAACAAATAAAGAATCAAACTCAAAAGAAATTGAAAATTTTGTA
>CAZHQU010000224.1:0-3508 GCA_964534245.1 uncultured Coprobacillus sp. | reverse complement strand
ATAATAAAGAAAAAGACTTCCTAATACAGGAAATCTTAGTCAGTTTATAATTATTATTTAATTATGATTACTTAAGCTCATTAATTTAATAAACTCGTTATCATAATATATATTATTAGCAAATAATATATAACCATTATATTTACTAGCTAAAATCATTTGTTTAAAATCAAGAATTATATCTCTTGTATCTAGTCTTGATGAAAGACCAATTCTCACATTGTAATCTGGAACTAGTTCTTGATAAAATTTTATCTTATCTTCCACTTCACTAACTGATACTGTATATACCATTGTTTCAATCTCATAAAGAATTCCTAATTCTAACCATTTCTTACAGTCTTGTAAATATGATTTTTTTGCATTATCATAATCATTTAAAACTGCAGCTGTTATTACAATATCAGGATTTATTTCTTTGATTACTTGTGAACAATTAGTTATGAATGAAACTAATTCTCTTTCTTTAAACAAAAGCCAATTATTTCGAACTTCTTTAGATGTCCTAACAAGTTCTTTTAAATCACCAGAATATCCAAATTCATTCATAAACTTATTTATTGTGTACTCTGTGTATCCATGATCTGTAATCATAACGCTTTCTGGAATAGTATCAATATCTGTATACTTATATAAGTTACTGCTTGGATATCTAATAATGTCATATTCTATTTTATCAAATTCATATTTAGTTACTAATTCTTTATACCATACAAGTAACATCTCTTGTAAGTTATCATTACAAATATCATAATAATAAATACTACCTAAAGATTTTTCACCTTGATAATCTATTTGATAATAACTATTTGTTTTGTCTTTAAAACTTGTTGAATTATTAGCAAATGTTTGAGTAAAGGCATTTACTTTTATACCCACTTTATGAGCTTCATCAATAAAACATTTAAGATAATCATTTCCATAATCGCCATATGTACAGTTTGTTAATACATCACTTAACTCATATATGCTATTTTCAAATAATGAATAGTTACCATAAAACGGATTAATGACTATTTCATTTATTCCCATTTCCTTAAATAACTTCATTGTATTTTGAATACCTTCTATAGATGTATCATCATATACGCTATTATTTCTAAATGGATAATACCATATACCTTTGGTGTTATCTATATCGCTTCTTACTAATTGACTATAACCTAATGCTATATAGTTTATTAAGTCCTCATAGTTTTCTTTTAAAAGTAATACATCATATAATGAATTTGTATTTAAAACCATTCCATTTAATTTTGAATCAATTAATGAAATTATATCATCGATATATTCATAATCATGAGGAATCTCTTCTTCTTTTTCAGAATTAATTCCTAATATTAATTCATTAAGTTCAGTATAAATAGTTCTATACATCATTTGTGTATTATCACGATGTACTTCAAAAGAGTTACCAGTTAAAATTATTTTATCATAAAGTTGTGTAAAGTTAATTAGAAATTCTGCTCCGGATGTATGTCCACTTAATATAAATCCATCTTCAGGTAAATCAACTAAAACGTCTTTATCAATAATTATTCCATTTTTATCCACAGCAATCTCGTAGCCATAGCTATTTCTTTCTCTATAGTTATTTATATCATAATAGTGAATACTATTTGAGTTTCTAAATCCGCCTATTTCATATGCACCAGTATAAGTTGAATATAACTGATACATACTTATATTATTTATATTATAATCATATAGATTATATAAAGTATCATTAGTCGTATAACTATGTTTATGATTATAAATATCCTTTTGTTCAATTTGTATATTATCTAATTCGGCGCTAACTAATTTTGCTAATTCTTCATCATAATTACTATATATTGAATCTAAATGAGGAATTATACTATTTAACTTTTCTATTACTTCATTATAAGTTTTTATACTTTCAATATAACTTGTTTTATTTAATAATTCGTAAAACCTTAAGAACAAACTATTTGCTTTCGATATGTTATCACCATCATATATATATAATACTCCATTAATTAGTATTGTATAATCTCCTAGCTCTAAATTTTTTAGTTCAATAGCTCTAGTTCCATGTGCTGATATTATCATACAGTTTTTATCTATTGTCACATTTACGCTTTTGTCTATGATTTTGCCATATTCATCAATTAATATCTCATAACCATATATATTTGTTTTTACTAAGTTTTCTTCAGCAAAAGCTATAATTACATTTGCATCACGTTTTGTTGCGAAACGTATATCTTTAATAGCTAACTTATAATCTAGATAATTAATTGAAGCAATTGTTTGTGTTTTATAATCTGAATGATTATTTAAAACTTCTTTTTCTCTTTCTATAATATATATACTAAATGAAGTAGAGTAATCATCATATAAAACAGTTATAATGTTTTCACCTAACTTTATATCATAAAGTATATCAATCTTTTCTGTCACATTTATCTTATTTTTATTACTTTGTAATTCAACTTCTAATCCAGTCAAATCTATTGCTTCATCATCATAAAATTCAATGTCATTTGGCATAGAAACAATTACTATTTCGAAGATTTCATTTTCTTCCCATTTTGGATACAAATGTAAATCTGAATCAACTGGTTTTGTAAAATCATATACTTTATTTAACGATTCATCTTCATACCACCCAATAAACTTATAACCTTCTTTTGTTAAATCATTTGGTTTTTCTAAAGTACTTCCTTCTTTTACTAAAACATCTAACAAATCACAATTTTCAAAATATACAGTATATACCTTTTCTATAACTTCTTTCTTAGTCCACTCTGCATAGATAACATAGTTTTTGTTTTTAGTAATTTCTGTCACAAAAATCTTTTCATTTAATTCATTAATCTCATACCATCCAACAAAATCATAACCTTCTTTTTGAGGAATTGGGAAATCAAAATATTCTCCTTCTAAGAAACTATGTTTTAAGTTATCACAAGCACCACTATCTAAATGGTACGTTATTGTATATGTTTCTAATTCATCGATTGGTGGTTCATCACAACTAATCATACATAATGTTAAAGCAAATACTAATATTATTTTATTAATTAATTTAATTACCTTCATATGTGCTCCATAATTTATATTAATATACCATTACAATGATCTATTTCATGTTGAATAATTTGAGCAGTAAAATCAGTAAAGGTCTTAATTCTTGGTTTTAAATCTACTGTTTGATACTCTACTTTTATTTTTTTATAACGAATGCATTTACGAGGACCACCTAATAATGAAAGACATGATTCTTCAGTTTCATATAGACTATCTTGTTTAACAATAACCGGATTACACATTAACATGTATTTCCCATCGTCATTTAAAAATGCAATTATTCTTTTTAATTCTCCGATCATATTTGCGGCCATACCAACACATGTACTCTTATGAGCTTTAAGTGTATCTATTAAGTCTATTGCAATTTTTTCATCTTCTTTTGTGTATAACATAGATTTACAACTTAAAAATATTGGGTCATGTATTAACTCTCTAATCATTGATGTCTCCT
>CAZHQU010000223.1:0-3571 GCA_964534245.1 uncultured Coprobacillus sp. | reverse complement strand
TGATAGGCGGAGCAAGACTAGAAGCTTATTCCGGTTTTCCAAATGTAAAAGAAGCAGCTTTAATGATAAACAATTTTGAAAATGATACATTATTAAAAGCATTAGTATATTTAATAATAAATCTAGAAGATACAGTTTTATTAAAAAGAGCTGGTAGTTTAGATAAGTACTATGAAATCAAATTAGAGTTTAGCAACTTAGATGTTAATAATATAGATGAAGTTAATAAACTAGATAAAAAAATGATTGAACAAAACATAAGCTTTGGAGGTTGTGCAGATATATTAATATGTGCATTATTTATTAAAATCATCCAAAAAAGCTTCAACCTAAAAATATAGATTTTATAAAATATAGATATATAGATATAAGATAATATAATTATATAAAAAATACAGGAGACATTTATGCGTGAAATTGAATTAAGTAAAGTAACAAGCGTTGTAAAAGAGTTATTAATGGATGCATGTTATCATATACCATGCAATGTATTAGAAGTATTAAAAAAAGCAAAAGACGAAGAAGAATCTCCATTAGGAAAAGAAATCATTGGAAAGATTATTGAAAATGATGAACTTGCTTCAAGAGAATGCTTACCAATCTGCCAAGATACTGGTATTGTTGTGTGTTTCTTAGAAATTGGATCAGAAGTAATATTTAAAGGAGATATCTACGCAGCAATTAATCAAGGTGTAAAAGAAGCTTATACTGAAGGTTACTTACGTAAATCTGTTGTAAGACATCCTTTAGATAGAGTTAATACTAAAACAAACGAACCCGCAATTGTTCATATCAAAATCGTTCCAGGTGATGGATTTAAATTAACTGTTGCTCCTAAGGGTGGCGGTAGCGAAAACATGAGTTTAGTTAAAATGCTAATCCCTGCTGATGGCGTTGAAGGTATTAAGAAATTAGTAATTGATACAGTATTTAATGCAGGTGGGAAACCTTGCCCACCAATTATAGTTGGGTTAGGCATCGGTGGTGATTTAGAAAAATCAGCACTTTTAGCTAAAGAAGCATTAATGAGAGAAATTGATGATGTTAATCCAAATGAAATCGAAAGAAAACTTGAAGAAGAATTATTAGAAGAAATAAATAACACTGGAATTGGTCCAATGGGCTTTGGTGGAAGAAAAACTTGTCTTGCTGTGAAAGTTAATACATATCCATGTCATATAGCATCTCTACCTGTAGCAATAAATATTCAATGTCATGCAAGTAGACATAAATCAGTAGAGCTTTAGTAATTAAGGAGACAAATATTATGATTTTAAATTTACCATTACAAAATAAAGATGATATTTTAAAACTTAAAGCCGGTGATGTTGTTTATCTAAACGGAACAATCTACACAGGACGCGATGCAGCTCATAAGAGACTTGTAGAATTAATAGCTACTAATCAAAAGGATAAACTTCCAATAGATTTAAATAATGGAGCAATTTACTATGTAGGTCCAACCCCAACAAAACCTGGTAGAGCAATAGGATCTGCCGGACCAACATCAAGTTATCGAATGGATCCATATTCTAAAACATTAATGCAAGAGGGTTTAAAGATAATGATTGGAAAAGGTTCTAGAAGTGAAGAGTACAAGAAAGAATTAGTAGAATTTGGTGCAGTATATTTATCAACAATAGGTGGTGCCGCTGCAGCAATTTCAGAATCTATTAAGAAATGTGAACTAGTTGCATATGAAGACTTAGGTGCTGAAGCAATTTACAAATTAGAAGTAGAAAACTTCTATACTATAGTTACATATGATGCTCATGGAAATGATTTATTTGAAGAAGGAGTAAAGAAGTATAAAAAATGCTAAATAAACCAAACAAGAAAATAAAAGAAAATCCATTAAAAACAGCCCTAGTTGTTGGTCACACAACTAAAACTGATGATAGAGTAATATGTAACGGGAAAATAGACACATTACAAAGTTATGTAATGCGCTTATCACATTTATTAAATAATGAAAAAACTCTAAACTTAGAAATAAAAGAAGAACTAGAAACTGTAGCTAAAAACTTATCATTTATTATGGGAGTGATTGCTGGAACGGGTAAAGACTTATCTGAAGAAACAGTATTCGAACTAATGGATTTATGCGAAAAACATTCAAAACCAATGGTGTTTAAATTTGTACTTCCTGGAAGAACATTATTAGCTTCAGAAATACATATAGTTAGAACACTAACAAGAGATTGTGAACTTGCATATGCGAAAGTATATGAAAAACATGGAGGATCAAATAACATATTTGAATACTTCAACAAATTATCAACATACTTTTATGCTTTAGCATTAGAATATGAAGATGACTAATTAATATAATATAGACAGACAAAAAGGGCATGCCTATCTCGGCAAGCCCTTTATATTATATTTTTATAAACTACTAATAGATAAATAAAAATTAATATAACTAAATAAAAACGCAAGGAGTGAAATAATTAAAGATATTGCAAAACCAATATGATACCAAAATCTCATCTTTTTAAATCTAAATGAATTATCAGTTTTAGCATCTAATAGCCAAATGATTTGGAATATTAACCCAGGAATAGCTAAGAACAAACCAATTAGAAAACTAAAAATAGAATCTCTAGTTTTATATTCTTTTACTGGATAGACTGTACAATGATTATTATCAATTAATCTAGTAACTCCTTCTATAACTATACCTATTATAAGTAGAATTTCAAATGATAATGTAGAATGTAATATTTGTTCAAGATATGTAGCGGGTACAGCTAAATCAATATTAACGCCATCTAAATAAATTTGAGCAAACGCAGTGTAAAGAGAGTTTAGAAGTAGAAATCCTACAATTAGAATAATTATATAAACTATTTCTTTTACTATTGATTTAAGGTTAGTTTTCATTTTCTTAAGTATAGAAATACCAAACAAAATAATCAATAGAGTAGTTATGGTAGTAAATATAACATATACGTATGGAAATATGAATCCTTCATATCGATTAGAATATCGAATTAACAAAATGTTCTTTTGAAAGATAATAATCAAAAAAGTTAGAATGTATCTATATATAGTTAAAGCAATAGAAGTTTTAATAAAAAGTTTAGATAATCTTCTTATGTTATTAATATTATTTTCATAAGATGCTTTTTCCGCAGTTTGATTAAGTAATTCAGTATTGGAAGAATCATTGGACATTTCCAAATTCTTGTTACTAACAAGATCATCAATTGACACATTAAAGTATTCAGAAAGCAATTTGATTTTATCTAAATCTGGAATAGATTGATCAGTTTCCCATTTAGAAACAGCTTGTCTACTTACATTTAAATCAAGTGCCATTGTTTCTTGAGATACACCTTTTTCTTGCCTTAGTTTATAAATTTTTTCGCCAATAGTCATATACTTGACCTCCTTTTGTATAATATTTATTATATATTTATGTTTATATTATATAACAAACAAAAGAAAAATACTACCAACTAGACATTGCAATTGCAGCAACCATTAGTTGCTATTTAAAAAAGACAAAAAATATAATAATAAATATTTAAAATCATAAATATTATATGTAATGGTAAAAGAAAAATTA
>CAZHQU010000222.1:0-3576 GCA_964534245.1 uncultured Coprobacillus sp. | reverse complement strand
CCAGCCTTATAGGCTGGTGAGAAAAACCACCCGTTTTACGGGTGGATTTTTATTTTGTATATAAAAATTTAAGTGAAACACTTTATTTTCTAAAAAATGGCTTTAAATTTGCGTTTGTTTCGATTTTTATTTTGAATTTGAATAATTAGTTTAAAGGAGAATGAACTAATTTAAACGGAACTTTAAAAAAGTAACAATGCATAAACATTGTTACCAATTTATAATTATTTGACTAAATCAGAGTATAAAGCTTTAATTGTATTTTCAAAGTCTTTATTAGATACCCCTACAATAATATTTAACTCTTGAGAACCTTGAGCAATCATCTTAATGTTGATTTTGTGATTACCAACGATACCGAAGATTCTACCTGAGATACCTGGTTTATAAACCATGTTTCTACCAACAACAGCGATTAAAGCAATGTCATCATCAATAGATACATCTTGAACATCAGGTAAACCTTTAAGTTCAGTTAATAAGTCGTATTTGCATTTTTCAATGTCACTAGATGGTACGACTACACTGAAACTATCAATTGATGAAGGAATATGTTCAACGTTAACTTTGAATTTATCTAAAACGTTAAGAACATTTTTCATAATTGAAAGTTTTGATGTTTTTTGTTCTTTAGTGATAGTGAATGATGTGAAGTTTTTCTTTCCAGCAATACCAGTTACGATTTCTGATTTGTCAGTACAATCTTCACGAATAATAGTTCCCTCATCAAGTGGACTATTAGTATTTAAAATTCTAATTGGAATACTACTAGTTTGAACAGGGAATACTGTTTCTTCATGTAATACATTAGCGCCCATATATGATAATTCTCTTAATTCTGCATAAGAGATTTCTTTAATAGCTTTAGCATTATTAATAATTCTAGGATCGGCCATAAGAATACCAGAAACATCAGTCCAGTTTTCATAGTATTCAGCATTTAATGCTCTCGCAACAATTGCACCTGAGATATCAGATCCACCTCTCGAGAATGTCTTTACAACACCATTTGGATATGATCCATAGAAACCTGGAATAATAACTTTTTCATATTTATTAAATGCTTCTTCGATTAACTTATAGGATAATTCAAAATTAACTTTACCATCATAATTGAACTTAACTAAGTCCGCCGCATCAACGAATGTATAACCTAAGTATTCAGCCATTAGTTTACCAGTGATATATTCACCACGGCTTACTAAATATTCTTCAGACATATCTTTCTTAAGTTCAGCTTTTAATTTATCAAATTCACTTTCTAAATCAAAAGTTAAATTTAAATCATTTTTAACTTTGTAAAATCTATTAGTAATAAGCTCCCAAACAGAAGTATAAGGAACATTATACTTTAAGTGAGCATGTAATAGATATAGTAAATCAGTGATTTTACTATCATCTTTTTCTTTCTTTCCTAGGGCAGAAACTATTACTGCTTTTCTTAATGGATTTCCTAATACAATATTTTTTACCTTTTCAAATTGAGTAGCATTGGCCACTGATGACCCTCCAAATTTAGATACTACTAACATAAAATCACCTCTTTATAGAATATTATATAATTATTAACACAAAAAAACAAGTAAAAAATAAGATATAGACAAAATAAGATAGATATATGTATACAAAATTATAAGGTATAGAGTATTAAGTTATAAAATCAATTATAAAATCATATTATAATACGGGTGATAAAATGAAATTTCATATAGTAAGAAGTGGAGAGACATTAGAAAATATATTATTCACATATTCACTAAGCAAAGATGAACTTGTTGAGAATAATAAACATATAAGAAATTGGAATAAGTTAATACCAGGAAGTAAAATAAAAATACCTACAATAACAAAAGTAATAGATCAGGACATAATGGAAATGGAACCTTTTATTTCTGAATACTATCCACATAAGAACATATTAGAAAAAAGAGATGAAGATAACATAGTAATTAACTTAGAACAAGATGATAGTAAACCAGTTAGTTTAGTAGATGATGATGTCATAAAACCAGAAGCAATGTCTGATTTTGTCGAAAAAGATGAGAATAATCAATTAGAAAGCGAACCAACTGACAAAAGTATAGAAGAAAGTGTAATTATAAATAATCATGAAAATATAAATGACAATAAAGACACAGAAAAACATATAAATATAGATGATTTAAAAGCAAATAATAGACAGGACCAAGATAATAATATTACAAATAAAGAAATAAATACAAATGATAAAATGACAGAAAAAAAAGAGGCTAAGCCTCTTAATAAACGTAAAGTTAAATATTATCCATATTATTATTTTAATCCATATTATGGACAGTATTTCTTATATTACTATCCTATCTACGAATAAATTATTTATGAATAAATTTAATTAGAATACTATTCTACCAATAATAGGACGTTTACTCTTTTCAATAGCATTTTGAGGACAAACCTCAGCACAGCACCAACATCTAATGCATTTAATGTTTTTAAGTTTTGGAAACTCTTTTGGTTTAATTGTCATTGTATGAGGTGGACAGATTTTAGCACATTCCCCACATTTAATACATTTAGTTTTATCTATTACAGGATGTTCAAGTAATAGGTTTCTAAAGATTGGTTTTCTTATTAGTCGTAATCCAAAACTGCTTAATTGGTTTTGAGGTCCCTCAAAAGATACATCTTTGAAATCTTCAATAGTGTTACCTAAAACATCAATGTTTTTAGCTTCACCGTATCCTCTATCATGACCAACAAAAGGTAAGATTAATTTGTCTGTATCTAACTTAACTATTTTAGATGATATAATATCTAAACTAATAGCATCAGTAGAAGCTAATATTGCATTAGCTTTTTTTGGTCTTCCGCCTGTAGATGGGCCTTCGCCTTCTAAGCCTAATATACCATCACATATATTAAGAATATGTTTATCTTTAAATGTTTCAAGTACTGCTCCATATAAGTCATTAATCGCATTACTAAAAGCAAGTGGATTATTTGCTTTTACATGCCAACCAGCTTTATTAAGACCATAGATTAAACCAAAGTAATTCTTTTGAGCTCCAGTCATATATGTAAGTGTATGAGTTTTAAGCTTTGGTAAATTGATTAATATATCACATTCAACTATCTCTCTAGATACTTCAAATTCGGAATATACAATTGGGTTACTATTAGATATGACTTTTACATCTTTACCATTAATAATAGGAATATTGTATTTTTCAATTACTGGATATACTCCGTTTTTCTTTAATGTAAAAGTAATATCCTTGGTTGCGGGATTGTCCCCAATTATTACATTTTTAGTTCTCTTTAGAACATGTTTTAAAATAGCCTCAACAAACACAGGATGAGTTGTTATCCCTGTATCTTGGTGAAATGGACCTACACAATTTAATTTAATAAATACTTTAGCATCTTTTGCTATATATTTATCGAATCCCCCAATTAAGTCTATTGCTTTTTCCACTTTATTATATACATCATCTAAGATGTATTCATCACATCTAATTAAACTAACTTTGCTCATGTTAATCTCCTTACTATAAAAGATAATATATTATAACATACAATTTAAAATATTTAATATTT
>CAZHQU010000221.1:0-3598 GCA_964534245.1 uncultured Coprobacillus sp. | reverse complement strand
AGGAAGAACCAACCATATCCAACTTCACTCTTTTCTTTATATTTACGTTCATGATAGATTTCATCACCAACTACTATAAACCCAAATAAGAAATGGAGTATTTTGTTAATAAAAATACTTTTACATCTAGAATAATCTACTTCTCCATACCAACATAGTATTTTTCCCTCATTACTAGATATACTAGCTATTACTATAGTTATTAATAACAAAACTGCATTTATTGGCGCTAATATTAATCTACATACGAATGAGAAAGAAAAGACATATGTCCATCCGCCTCTTACTCTTTTCAATCCTTGATTATCTAAAGCTCTATCAAACGCTATATTGTCACTATAATTTCTCTTGTACGATTCTGTTGTATCATCATCTAAATAGTGTTTAGTAACATCCTTTGTTACTTTATCTTTAATTAATAAGTTTTGATCAAAGTATTGGTCATCTACTTCCTCACATCTACCCAACACTATGAAATATGTTGCACTCATTAAACACAATATTGCAAATATAAATTTCAATATATAGATTATTATATTACTTTCCATTAAAAACTCATCATTAAATATATTATATATCCATACAAGCGACAATAATTGAAAAGCTGTCATAGGAACTTGATAAAATAATAACGTTAGTAAATTTTTCTTTTTCCCATCATTGTCCATTTCAATTATGAAACCGAATAGAATATTAGTGAAATTGCTCAATACCTCTTCATCAGTATCACTTTCTCCCGATAAATCTAAATCTAATTCATCTACTGTTAGTTTTAATACTAACTTTATAGGCCATGAGATAATAATTAGTGGCAATCTGATTGGTGAACATATAAATAACAATAATGACCAATCAGAATCACTATAATCTCTAAGTTTACTAACTGCAATATTTAATAATCCTATTCCTATTACTCCTATTGCTAATTGTATAATAAACGAGCCTGTATCTAGATAAAAATTAGTATGTAAAAATCCGAAGTCTACGAATAATGTTACAACTAACATCCAAGAAATTTCTTCTAAAATAGCAATTAAAAACAACAATATTCTTTTAAACATTCTAATACCTCCATGTACTATTAAAAGTCACTAGTAAATATATTATATTATATAAAAACAGTAAACAAACTATAAATGGTAATGCTTTATACAATAAATAAACTAATAGACCATATATTACTAAACTAGAGATACTTCCCTTTATTCCAAATGAAGCTTCTTCTAAAAAGTTATTGAAACCTTTTATTAAAGAAATTCCAACTGGTATAACCCATATAATTGTTACCACAAGGCTATTTTCAATTAGAGTATCCCAATTTTTAAAAATCTCATCAGCAATTATATTATCAAACAATTTTTCTATAACAAATCCATATGCAAATAATAGCCATAAAGCTTTTAGGATATATACTACTTTCATAATTCTTACCTTCTTTTTGCCCAAAAATATACAAATATTATTATTCCATTTACTACGTCCCTAAAATACTACATATCTTATCCATACAAAATCATCATTAAATGCAAATAACGCTTAAACTCTTCCTATTTCTAATACATAACAATGGATTTATCACTAACTATTATGGAAATATCATCCATATATTTTACAATATATATTATTTTTAAAATTATCTTCTCCAAACACATAAAAATGCTACTATTGCGTTTGCCAATATACCTATTGATGTCATAGTATATCTTATCCATTCTTTTTCGTTCCAAAATATCCATGCAAATGACGCTATAAATATTATTATAAAAATTCCACCTAATTTAATTGTTCCTTTCGCATACAACTTTCCATGTCTTATCCCTACTTCTTCGATTTCAAAATCATCGGGTATATACCCATCATCTTCATCATATTCTACATCAAAATCGTAATTTTCAAATATCATAGGGCTTAATGAATATAGAAAACTTGCAAAATAAAACAATATTTCATATTTACTTTCATTAATTAAACTTACTAGTAAGGCAATACATAATCCTAATGCTATAATACGGCTTATGAATAAGTTTTTTAATGTAAAGATAAATAATACAATCATTCCTATAATTAAGCCAATATAAAGTAATGTATCAAAATCCATACACTTTCCCTTTATTTTTTGAAGAATTTAAAATAAATATGAACACCTAAACTAATAAACATTAATAATCCTAATATAGGGATAATAAATGGTGATATTAATGTAGCAACAATATGTACAACAAACCATTTATTTTGTTTAAATTTTTCTTTTCTTTTTGCTTTCTTTAAACCTTTTAATGCTTCTTTAGAGAATTTTTGCATAGCACCTACTTTTGCATTATAATATTCAGTAAATTGACCAAACGGATTATCTGTAAATGTATCAATTTCCCCAGTAGTTGCATTAACTCTTACAGTAGCAGTACTATTTTTACCTAATGATACTGT
The DNA here is from genome assembly GCA_964534245.1 of uncultured Coprobacillus sp. Classification (GTDB taxonomy): domain Bacteria; phylum Bacillota_I; class Bacilli_A; order ML615J-28; family CAG-698; genus CAG-698. The sequence continues at coordinate 1,171 of CAZHQU010000221.1, read as the reverse complement.
AAAGAACCAAAATGGAACGAAAATTACAGCGTCTTCAGATAAGCTTATATCGCTTTCTCCTAAAGTTAAAGTTATGTGTTCCATCTTCCAGTTTTTAAGTTTAGCTATTTGTTCTTTTATTGTATATGTAACACCATTATAAGTTTTGTGGTATGCACTCTTATCGCAGCAATCTAATAAATATTCATCATATTCACTAATTACTCTATATCTACAATTATAATAAGTATCACACGTTTCAAAGTTTCTCATTTTTTCTCTGAAATCCTCTTGACGTGCTTTATCTAAATATGTTGCAAACATGCTTGACCAAGAAGAATTCATTGGATAACTAAAAGAATTTGTTTCTACAGTTGTAAATCTCGGATCGTCATGTTCAAAATTTACATATGGTTTTCCACAAGTATATTTGATTTTTATTACTCTTTGAAATTCTAATATGCCTTTTGGTTTTTGTGTTAACAACTTCTTTATTGCTTGAGTAGATATATTATATTTTACTTTCTTCTCATCTAAATTTGCTGAAACAATTTTCCATGCTGCATTTTCATCTAATTTTAATACACCAAAGCTATCAACGTCTTCATCAGCATCTTCTAAATATTCATCCATTTCTTCTAATGACATTACTACGCCATATTCTCTTCCTATTTTTTTATATTCGGCATCTGGCATTGCTCTACTATGATTTTTTGCTGCTTCTAACAAATATTTTTCATCTTTTTTTCCTGTCGCTAGTTCACATAGACATGCTAAGTAATAATATCCATCACCATCCAAATATTTATCTACTTCTTTTCCCATGCCATAAAATTTTTGAACTTCTTCTAAATTTTTCTTATATATTTGTAATGCGCGTTTAAATAAACAATATACATATTCGTCTGGAAAAAAATCATGTGTATAATTTATTTTATAAAACTCTAATGCTTCTGCATACTTTTTATTCTTTACTAGATACTCTGCATATTCACCTGCAGCATCTTGATTTTCAGCAAGAGCTGCTTCTCTTAGTTTTGTCATCCCTTTTTTAAAATTTTTGGGATATCCACCTTTGCCTTCAAAAAAATTTTGTGCTTCTTGATATAATTCCTTACCTAAATTATTATTACTCATTTTTTCCTCCTTTTTATTATACATCTATATTATAACCCCCCCCCCGAACACTTTT
>CAZHQU010000220.1:0-3612 GCA_964534245.1 uncultured Coprobacillus sp. | reverse complement strand
CCTGGTGATTCTGCACGCAAAATATGTATATTACTGCCTTCTGATGATGGAAGAATTGCAAGTACAAATACTAGAATTCCCATACCTCCAATCCAGTTTGTAAATAGCCTCCAAAATAGTAAGCTGTTTGGAAGAGTTTCAACATTATCTAAGATAGAAGCACCAGTCGTAGTAAAACCGGATACAGTTTCAAAATACGCATCAATAAAACTTGGAATTTGTTTGCTTATAATAAACGGTAAGCATCCAAATAGTGATAAAAGTATCCAAGAAAGCCCAACTATAACTAATCCTTCTTTAACAAAGAAGTCTTTGTTAATAAGTTTTAGATTAGATAGAATTAATCCAATAGTAAGTAGAAGCCCAATTGGAATCAGATAGCTCATATATATATCTTTTTCTGAGTAGATTAGAGAGACTATTAAAGGAAGAAGTAATAGACATGCTTCAACTAATAATAGTTTCCCAATCATTTTAAGTACCATTCTATAATTCATAGTAATTACCTAAACATATCAGTTATGTCTTTAATAGAGTTATTTGTTGTAAAAACAATTACAGAGTCATTAGGTTCTATTGTATCTGTACCAGTAGGTATAAATACAGAACCATTTCGAATTATACATGCAATTAAATAGTTTTCTTTAAAATGTAAGTTTTTAATATGAATAGATGTATAATAAGTTTTAGATGGGATATAGAATTCTACGGCTTCAACTTTATTGTTTACTAATTTATAAAGTGTTTTAATTTTGCTACCAATAGATTCTTCCATTCCGCGAACATAAGCGACTATGTTGTTTGCTGAAACTTGTCTAGGGGAAATAACACTATCTAGGCCTACACTTTTTAAAATTGAACCATAGTTATTACTATTAACTTTAGTTACAACTTTTGGACATTTTAATGAATTAGCAAAAGTGGAAATTATAATGTTTGTTTCATCCATGCCAGTTAAAGCAACAAAAGAATCAGTAGATCTAATACCTTCTTCAATTAAAACATTTTGATTCGTAGCATCACCATTGATTACATCTATGTGAGGAAACGTTTCAGAAAAACTTTGGCATATATCAAATTTCTTATCAATAATTTTAACACCAATGTTATTTTCTAAAAGTTTAATTGTTAAGTAGTGAGCAATTTTACCACCACCGATAATCATTGTATTATGTAATTTGTTCTTTAAGATATTAAAATGTTTAAAAAACTTATATGTTTCTTTATTATCACCACTAATATAAATAACATCATTTTCTTGTAAAATGAAATCTCCTTTAGGGATATATACTTCTTCACCACGTTGAACCGCACAAACAAGAATACGAATTTGTGTCTTGCTTCTTAATATAGCAAGTGATTTTCCGATTAATGGTGAATTAGAATTGATCTTAGTTTCAACAACATAAACCTTACTATTTGCAAATGTTTCAACTTTGTTTGCAGAAGGGAAAAGTAGAATTCTTGCAATTTCATCTGCCGCATCAGCTTCAGGATTAAATGTCATACTAATTCCTAATTCATCTCTCATAAGAATTACTTGCTTCGCATATTCAGGATTTCTTACACGAGCAATAGTTTTTTTGATACCAATTTTTTTAGCTACTAAACAACATAATATATTTACTTCATCGCTAGAAGTAGAAGCAATAATTAAATCTGATCCAATTATTCCAGCATTTATTTGAGTTTCATAGCTAGCACCATTTCCACAGAAACCTCTAACATCATATTGGTTAACGATGTCATTAATTACTGTTGGATTTTTATCAATAATAATTATATCATGATTTTCATTAGATAAATGTTCTGTTAGAGTTTTTCCAACTTTACCAGCACCAATAATTACAATATTCATTATCTAAATAATTCTCCTTTCCTCAAATGATATAAGTAAATTATATCACATATTCAGCTAAAGATAAAGATGATATTAAAAAAGAACTCATAAAGAGTCCTTTTATTAGTATTTTATCTAATTCCATATTTTTCAATAATATAATCCATATCTTTATCGCCTCTTCCAGAAAGACAAACAAGAATAGAACCAACTTTCATTTTTTCAGCAAGTTTAATTGCATATGCAACCGCATGAGATGATTCGATTGCTGGAATGATGCCTTCAAGTCGAGAAAGTGTAAAGAATGCATCTACAGTATCGTCATCACCAATTACATCGTATTTTACTCTACCTAAATCATGTAAAAATGCATGTTCTGGTCCTGAAGAAGGATAATCTAATCCACTTGCAATTGAGTAAACTGGTGCAGGTTCGCCATATTTATCTTTTAGCATTAAACTATTAAACCCATGCATAATGCCTTCTTCACCATAATTAAGACTTGCTGCGTGATCTCCTAAGTTATAGCCTCTTCCTAATGGTTCAACACCATAGATGTCCACTGGATCATTTAAGAAACCAGAAAACATACCCATGGAGTTAGATCCTCCACCAACACACGCTACAACCGCATCAGGAAGTTCTCCAGTCATTTCTAAGAATTGTTCTCTTGCTTCAATGCCAACAATACTTTGGAAATCTCTAACCATCATAGGGAATGGATGAGGACCAACAACAGAACCTATACAATAGATTGCGTCTTTATATTCGTTTGCATAAGCTTTAAATGCTGCATCTACAGCTTCTTTTAAAGTTGCTAAACCTTCAGTAACTTCGATAACATTTGCACCTAGAATTTTCATTCTAGCAACGTTTGGAGCCTGTTTCTTAATATCAACGCTACCCATATATATATCGCATTCTAAACCAAAATATGCGGCTGCAGTAGCTAAAGCAACACCATGTTGACCAGCTCCTGTTTCAGCAATTACTTTTTTCTTTCCCATGTATTTAGCAAGTAAGGCTTCACCCATACAATGATTAAGTTTATGTGCCCCTGTATGATTTAAATCTTCACGTTTAACATATATTTGGACATTTCCATATTTATTTGATAAACGTTCTAAATGTGATATAGGAGTTGGTCTACCTTGAAATTCTTTACGAATTCTACGAAGTTCATTTATGAATTTTCGAGATTTACAAATAGTAAAATATGCATCAGTAATTTCTTTCATTGCATTCTTTAATTCTTCTGAAATATAAACGCCACCATATTTACCATAGTAACCATCTTTATCCGGATAATTTTTAAAATAAGTGTCAAAATCAACATTGTTAAATTTCATATGAATACCTCCATTATTAATTACTAATTTAAATATAAACAAAAAATCCTCGACAGAAAAACTCTGTCAAGGACGAATATATCGCGGTGCCACCTTGATTCAAAAACATAAAGTTTTTGCACTTTTATAAGGTACAATCATACCTTTGACTACTCACGTAAGTCGTAACGTTGTAGAATACTAGATTGCTCGTTCACTACACCCTCAGTGCCCCATTTAATAATCTGTTTTATACCTGATCTCAGCACGCCAGGCTCTCTGTAATAGCATAATTATTTTTACTCTCACTTCAACGGTTTATATATAAATTTACGTTTATTATACCACTTTCAAAACTTATGTCAATAAAAAAATATAAAAAACAAAAAAATATGAAAATAGATAGAATAAAAATAGACAGAATAAAAAAATAAAAAGAATAGC
>CAZHQU010000219.1:0-3623 GCA_964534245.1 uncultured Coprobacillus sp. | reverse complement strand
AACTCGACACAATGTTTTTGGCTTTTTTAAACTTTGTAACAATCGTTATTTTACTCAACCGTTAATAGCAACACACCCTAAGTCAATCTCCCTTAACCGTTTCAACGCGTTCTTAGCCAATGCTGCTGAGACAGCATTGTTGATTTCCGACGCCCCAACGTCTCGATCAACCAGTACCACAATTTATATGAAGCGCAAGGTACGCTTAACTGGTAATAAAATCGTAAACCTACTACCAAAACGGCGTCGCTACCTATAAACGAAACGCAATGAAATTAAACCTTCCTAACCGGAACGTTACAAAGAGCGTCTCCCGTTCGTTAAAACCGCTTGCCGATCAATTTTTCGTCGTGGTTAAGCATCGCAACCACTCAAATTCGTTCATACCGAACCTTGACATTTTACGATAAAACTTCTGAATCAACATCGTAACGACTTCGGAACGTAAATCTCCGATCCAATAATATTCGTTGCCTTCGTCCGAAGATTTCACGCCGTCGTCCTGCTTGTCGTTGGCGTCGTTCCATTCTTTGAATACGTATGGCGCCGCTTTCGACTTTGAACGTATCGGTCGGCCCGCTTCCTCTTCTTCGTAGCAAAAACGAATTTTTTCAAACGCTTCTACTTCTAACTTCGTTTCACCCAATTTAATGGAACCGTCCGGAAGGCCAAAGAAAAAAACGCCTTCCTTTCCATCTAAATTACTCGAAAGCGTTCCGCCTTCTTCAATACAAAGAAATAAGAAAGAATTCTTTGTTTTTGAACAACGCTCGCAATCGCACGGGGCCTGTATACAAATATATAGGGAGTTATCCTTTTTCAAAACAGCGCCCGTTCGTAACACTGGTTTCCATTCCGGCGGAATCAACAAAGGCGTTTGAATGTCGCGAGAAAATTGGCATAGCGATGCAAAACGAGCGAGTTTAACATACGCTTTGTTACAAGTTGGATACCAATACGGGCGGATATAATCATAATCTTCCAAGGTTTTGTCGCATTTCTCGTTCTGCGGACAATACCTGCATTTCTGCTTTTTTTTAAACTTTTTAAGCGTTTCCTCCGCCAAATTTATATATTTGTGAAAAACCGAATACACCCTGTCGCTCTTTTCAACATATGTTTCGGCAATTGCTTGAATCGCAACATTTATCTCATGAATAATAAATTCGAACGTTTGCACAGATGCCCACGAAGCGCAATTGTCGTCATTGGCTTTAATCTTTGGTAATTCGTTATCCGTTAAGTATTCTTTGCCTTTCGCTAAAAGTTTAAAGTAATGCATAAATAACGCGCCGTCCAAGTCGGCGGAATAGCGCGCCAACAAGGAGTGCGTCGTGTCTCGAATCGCCGAGATCGTGTCCATCACCAAGGAAGGCAAGATTCCGGCGACGGTTTCTATGCATTCTTGGCCGTCTTCATTTGTCGTTGTCCGCTTTAAAACGATCGACTCGGCGTATTCTTGCAGCAAAAAATCGGGGAGCTTTTCAACAGCCACCTCCGCTTTGTTGCAAAAAACGACGTCGACCAATTTACTTCGGTTGCAAACCTTTAATTTGTCCCGGTCGTCCGTCTTTTGTCGGCATACTTCCCAATCGTCTCCTAAAGAGTCGCGCAACTCTTCCGCATAATCGTCGAGGTCGGTTTCCCCCGTGTAAACACAAATGAAACGCTTCCGATTACCGGCGTCCAACCCGATAATCTCGGAAATTAAACGCGTCGTCGTCTCGCCGAAGTCGGATTCGCCAAGCTTCCAGTCGAAGACCAAAATATCGGCGCGCTTTGCCACATTGGTAACGACGTCGAACGCTAACTCGTTAACCTTCGCCTTGATCACGCTTCCGACGACGCCCGCTTCCGCCGCGGCTCGAACAAATTCGTTAGCGTTAAACCTGGTTGGGGACTGCCGAGGATTGGCGTTCTCCGATTCGCTCGGCTCCGGCTCGTTGTCGTCGAACGGGGCCGGCGGCGTCAACTCGGAAATTTGCGGTTCGTCAAACGAGGCTTCGTCGTCGAGAACGACGATCGTTTGAACAAAATTTCTCGTCGCTTCGCGCGAATAGCCTTCAATTAATTTATTCATCGCTGCTTTCCTCGTTTTCCAACGGCGATATAACAAACTCGGCGCCGCCGTATTTCGACTCGTGTTTCGACCAAGCCCCAATATCGTATCCCATTTTCGCAAGCGTCGTTCGGGCTAAATACAGGCCAAATCCTCGACCGCCCGGTTTTCGCGTAAAGCCTTTGTCGAAAACGGCTTCAACGTCGCGCTCCTCCACGCCGACGCCGTTGTCCGCGAGGCGAATCCGCCCTTGCGCGTCGCAGTCGAGCTCGATAATTTTCTCTTCCTCGTTTCTTCCTTTAAGCCAATAAATAGAATTGTCGACTAAGTTAAGAAAAACGGGCAATAGTTCCGCTTGGAAAACGCAAATCTTCCACTTCTTAAAACCGGGCGTTATTCGGAAGGTAATTTGCTCGGAAATCAAACGTTTTTCCAACGCGTCGGCTAAAAACCGCCGAACCGACTCGCCCGTTACCTCCGTTTTCACTCGATTTTTTCTTCGCAACAACGGATCGATTTGCTTCATAAACAGCGAAAAATAATCGAAGGAATTTTTTAATCGACCGTAAAGGTCTTTTAAGCTTGGATTAGTCTTGCTCCAACGTTGCAATTCCTTGATTGAATCCTGCATCGACAAATACGACAGGATAAACTCGTGATGAATGATTCCAAGCGCGGAACCGATCAACGCTAACTCCGCTTTATCGTCGACTTCGCTCTGCAGAACCTCGACTTGATCTTCAAGCGCGACCAACGTTTCCCAATATTGAGAAACATTATCGAATCCCGCGTTTTTCCCCGAGTCGTCTTTGGTCGCCAAGACGTCGCTTTCCACGTCGATCAATATTTCGAGACGCGCCAAACACTCTTCTTTGAGCTTATCGAAGTCGAGTAAAATCTGCGTTTGCGCCTCTAATAATTTCGCTTCGTTCCGAACGCGCTCGTTATCCGCTTTAAACTTTTCGAGAAGTTGCGTTAAACGTTCGCCGAACTCTCGGTCAAGCTCGTTCGTCCAATTCCGGATTCGAGCTTGCATCGCTTGGTTGGTCGCTTCTTCCCGCTGTTTTTCACGTCGCCAGTCGTCGCGAAGTTTTTGAGCGGCAGCGTTTAGGCGTTCGTAAGAAAGTTGAAAAACGTCGACTTTTTTCTCCGCTTCCTCGCATTTTTTCAACGCGCCGCGAAGACAAGTTTCAACGCGCAACGTTGCTTGCGCGAAAATCTCCGCGTCGATTTTCCGCATTTCTCGGCGCGCTAATTCGGCGTCGCGCTCCATTTCGCGAGTTACGCCAAAGGGCAAAACATTTTTTATTTGAAATTGTTCGCGAGCTTCTTTTAATCGACCGCGAGCTTGCGCCGCTTCTCGCTCGTAATCTTCCTTGCTTTTCGGAAACAACGACTCCGAAGACATTAAGCAATAAGTTTCAAACTCCTTCGCAATCCGCTCGACCTGTTCTCGCAACTCGTCGCGAACGGCGTCGCTAAAAACCGCGTCGATTTGCCGCGCCAACTTTTCTTGCTCTTGCCGCCGAAAGTTCTCTCGCTCTTTACGAACTTCCTCGCGACG
>CAZHQU010000218.1:2366-3630 GCA_964534245.1 uncultured Coprobacillus sp. | reverse complement strand
ATAATATATATTGAAAGACAACATCATAAAACATTAAAAGTGTTGTTTTAAAAGAGGTGTCATATATGGATAAAGCAGAAAGTAAATATTACAATACAGCAATAAAAATGCATAAAGCATTATTCGAAATATTAGAATATAAGAGTTTTTCTTTAATTAATGTAAAAGAACTTTGTGAGAAAGCGTATGTCAATAGATCAACATTTTATAGTCATTATGAAAGTACTAATGATCTTCTTATAGAAGCAAAAGAATATTTAATGAAATCATTTTTAGATAGTTTTAATAAAGATGTTCTCTTAATGGACTTACCTCTAGATGTAAGTGAAGATTACATAAAGAATAATTTTATAAAGCCTTACCTAAAATTTGTTAAAGAATACAAACTTCCATTTAAAGTATTTGTTGAGAATTTAAAAGTATTTAATGCTGATGCATATTATAGTTCTTTACTAAATAAAGTGTTAAAACCATCTTTAAAAAGAAAAGGGGTTACAGATGACTTAACGGTATCTTATTTATCTAGATTTTTCCTTACTGGAATAACATCAATGATTATGGAATGGATAAATAGAGAATGTAAGGATGATGTTGAATATATTGCTGAAGTTATAATAAAATGTAATAAACATACAATATTTTAAATAACTAAATGGATTAGTTCATAAGACTAATCCATTTTCTATTTTGTATTATTTCCTTTAATATAGTCAAATATCATTTACTTTTTTTTCAGAACTTCATATTATATATTGATTAATTAAAAAAAGGAGAATTTTTATGAACAAATATTATTTTAATAATCAATATTTGAATAATAATTGCAATGAAAATAATAATACATCAAATTGTAAATGTAATAATATTCAATCAAATTACTCTTCTATGAATATTCAAAACAACACAAGCATGAATAATATTTCAGAACCAAAAAGATTTTATTCAAATCAATGTACTTTAAATAATTGCAAGCAAGGTCTTCAAGGCGAACCAGGTCCAATGGGACCTCAAGGACCTCGTGGTTTTAATGGGCCACCTGGACCTCAAGGTATACAAGGTGAACCTGGACCAATGGGTCCTAGAGGGTTTGTTGGACCAGCAGGGCCTCAAGGCGAGCAAGGACCTCAGGGTATTCAAGGTGAGCAAGGACCAACGGGACCTCAAGGCGAGCAAGGGCCTCAAGGCATTCAAGGTGAAATAGGACCAACGGGACCTCAAGGCGAGCAAGGGCCTCAAGGTATTCAAGGTGAGCAAGGGCTTCAAG
>CAZHQU010000218.1:0-2266 GCA_964534245.1 uncultured Coprobacillus sp. | reverse complement strand
AAGGTATTCAAGGTGAAATAGGACCAGTAGGACCTCAAGGCGAGCAAGGGCCTCAGGGACCTCAAGGTGAGCAAGGGCCTCAAGGTATTCAAGGTGAAATAGGACCAGCGGGACCTCAAGGCGAACAAGGACCCCAAGGTATTCAGGGTGAAGTAGGACCAGCGGGACCTCAAGGTGAGCAAGGGCCTCCAGGAACTATTTCAAACTTCGCTGATTTTTATGCTTTGATGCCACCTGATAATTCGGCAACAGTCGCCCCAGGAACAGATGTAGATTTTCCTCAGGATGGACCTAATAACTCTGAGAATATTTCTAGAACTGGTAATGATTCATTCTCACTATCAGAAATTGGTACATATTTAGTTATGTTTCAAGTCAGCGTAACTGAGGCAGGACAATTAGTTCTCACACTAAATGATGAAGAATTATCATATACTGTTGTAGGGAGAGCTACAGGTGCAAGTCAAATTATTGGTATGTCTATAATTTCAACATCAGTCGCTACATCAATTTTAACAGTAAGAAATCCAGCTAGTGAAGCTGCTGCTTTAACTATTACTCCTGTTGCTGGAGGTCCTGAACCAGTATCTGCACATCTTATTATTATACAATTGCAATAATTATATCAAAAAAAATGGACATGAAGTCCATTTTTTACATTGGCAATTTTCCATTCATTGTTATTTCATTTTTTAGTTGTTTTACTATTGTTCTTTTACTATTTGGAGTATATTCGTATAAACAAGAGTAATTCTTTAAGTTGTTAAAATAACATCTATCTATTGGCCCTTTAATAGAAATAACAAAAACCTCTTTGCTAGTTTCTAATAACTTGTTAATTATATCCTTTTGATATACATCTTTATATGCTTCATATGAATATATAACAATGTTTGAATATTTATCTAAATTATTATTTAAGTTAATAATTATATCTTTATCGTTTTGAAAGTCTAAAATAGTTATATCTTTAAAGTTGTTTTTTAAAGTTCTTGTTAGATTTCTTTCATCAAATTCATCTTCAACTATACTACTTACATTAACGTTTGAACTAATTATTAGCGTATTTGAATTTATATATGGTGCTTTTCCTTTTATTAGCGTATATGAATTATCGACTATTTCTTGCATTAAAGAGTGTTCTTCTTCATTAACAATATACTCATCATTAGTAAAATTAGTTTCTAAACCTTTTATAAGTTTTTGTTTTGCTTTGTTAATTCTCTTTACTTTTTCTTTTAGTATTTCTATTGATAATCTTCCATTTTTAACTGCTTCTTTAACAGCGTCAAAAGCTTCTTTTTGTTCTTCGTATTTATGACATAAAAGTAATATATCGCATCCCGCATTCAAAGCCATTACTGATCCTTCACCAATACCATAATGATCTGCTATGGCTTTCATTTCCATTCCATCGGATATTATTAATCCTTCATATCCAATTTCTTTTCTTAACACATCTGTTAGTAAAATACTTGATAATGTTGATGGATATTCATCAAATGCTTTATATATAGAATGACTAGACATTAATGCATCACTTTCTAATAGCTTTATAAAAGGATACATATTATAATTTAATAATGTTTCTTTACTTTCCTCAACAAGTGATAATTCTAAGTGAGTATCTTTTGTACTTGAACCTGCACCTGGAAAATGTTTGACACATGTTAATGCCCCGCTTTCTTGGATGCCATGTACAAACTTCTTAGCATTTTGTAATACTAATTCTTTATTAGCACCATAACTTCTAACATTTACTAAAGGATTAGATAAGTTTTCATTTATTTCAAGACAAGGAGCTAGGTTTAAATTAATACCTAATTTTAGCATATCTTTTCCTATAATTTTACCTGTTATATATGGAGCATTAGGAACTGTTGTGGCGGATGTTGTAAGTGGGCTCCCTGGAAAAGCAACATTTTTAAAAAGCCTAACTACCATTCCCCCTTCTTGATCAATCGATACTAATGGGAAAGAGCCACTTATCTTCATTGTATAATCATAAATTTCAGTCATAAAAGTTTTCAATTGATTAGTATCTTTATAATTACGAGAGAATAATATATAGTTACCAATTTTATACTCACGTATAAAATCTTTATATTTATCGTCTAAATATAGGTTTGGTAAACCTACCATTATAACTTGACCGATTAATTCATCAACTGTCATTTCATCTATTAATTTTATTTTATAATTCATCATATTAACACCTCTTTAAATAAATTATATCATTATTTTGTTCTTATTACTAGATTTGTTT
>CAZHQU010000217.1:0-3635 GCA_964534245.1 uncultured Coprobacillus sp. | reverse complement strand
CCGCGACAGCAAGAACTTCTGTTTCCACCGCAAAACCCGGATGCGTGCGGAATTGCTGCCTATCCGCAAACAGTCTTTGGACTCCGTCCGTTATGCCGCTGACCGTGCTGATGACAAGGTCAAGTTTACCGATGATGCCCTGGAGACCATTCTGAATGTTCCCCGTGTATTCCTGCCGCTGGTGCTGAAAGGCTGCGTGGAATGGGCAAGAGAGAATAATGTGGAGCTCATTGACGCAAGCCACATGAAGATCATCAACGACAAGCGCGCCAAAGAAAAGAACAAGAAATAAAAAGGTAACGAAAGCGCTAAGTCCAACCGGACAGCGCAAATCATCAACACCATTGGACAAACCTGCCTGCTGTTGGGCATTCTGTTCGCCTGATAAAGATCCCGGAATTGGCTCAGCCAATTCCGGGATCTTTATCCAAAATCTTTGATTATGTTCCATTCTCCAGATAGCGCACTGCCTTCCCCATACTCCGGGCATAGGCGATCTCGGATCTGGTGCTGGAGCGGATATAGCCGCCCACATTGATGACAAAGATCTCATCCGCCATATCGATCTTCCGCTTGTGCATATCGTCCAGCATGATCTTGGTTGCGGTTAGGGTATCCTCTGACATGCCTTCCCAAACTTCACTGTCTCCGGAATGTCAGAACAAACCGACACTGGTGACAATATTGCCTACCATGTCCTTTACCGCCTTTTCGTATATTAGTCCGAATTCTCATCCATCGCTTCGATGTAGAAGCTCACAGGCCGGAAACCGTCGTTACAGCTGATCATTGCCGATGTGGGATTCTTCATCCAACCGTCATAAAAATCGCCGCCTCCGTGGGCCAGTGTCATCACAAAGGCAGACATGCTCTCCCATGCGCTGTCACACAAACCCTCCGGCTTTTGCCAGCCATTGGCGATCCAGCTTTGACCCTCTTGAATGTCACAAGCGTGTTCAATGGGATTCTCATATTTCTCTATCAAATCATGATGACTGACCTTTCGCACCGCCGTGATCCTAACCTTTTTCATGGGTATACGCTCCTTGCCGTTTTGTACAAACACACCATTTTCATACGATTCCATAAACTCTTTGTAAATTTACAGAATTTCAACAATATTTATTCACATCTTCTCTATAGTATAAAATGTGGTTGTTTATGCAACATTTGTATATTATACTAACATCAGATAAGATCAATGTCAACCTGCCCCAAAGAAAGGAAATGCTACTTGCTTGAACTGAAAAACATTCATAAAGACTACCCTGCCGGCGACGGCAAGGTGGAAGCCCTGAAGGGTATCGATCTTCAATTCCGGGAGTCGGATTTCGTATCCATTCTCGGTCCTTCCGGCTGCGGTAAAACTACCATGCTGAACATTATTGGCGGTCTGGATCAGTACACCGAAGGCGATCTCATCATCAACGGACGCTCCACCAAGGATTTTAAGGACCGGGATTGGGACACATACCGCAACCACTCTGTAGGTTTTGTCTTCCAGAGCTACAATCTGATCCCCCACCAAACCGTTTTGCAGAATGTAGAGCTGGCACTGACTCTGTCTGGCGTTTCAAAAGCAGAACGAAGGCAGCGCGCCATGGCCGCTCTGGAAGCTGTTGGTCTGGGTGATCAGCTGAAAAAGAAGCCAAGCCAGATGTCCGGCGGACAGATGCAGCGTGTGGCCATCGCCCGGGCGCTGGTCAATAACCCGGATATTATTCTGGCCGATGAGCCTACCGGTGCATTGGACACCGAAACCAGCGTGCAGGTCATGGAAATTCTGAAAAACATTTCCAAAGAGCGGCTGGTAATCATGGTCACCCACAACCCCGATCTGGCCGAGCAGTACTCCACCAGGATCATCCGGATGCTGGACGGCAAGATTACAGGTGATTCTGCCCCTCTCACGCAAGACGAGCAGGTGCAGACTTCTTCTAACCCTCGGAAGTCGGTCAAGGGCAAAAAGGAAAAGAAGCCCTCCATGTCCTTGCTAACCGCTTTCGGTCTAAGTCTTAAGAATCTGATCTCCAAAAAGGGCCGGACTACCCTAACCAGCTTTGCAGGCTCCATCGGTATCATCGGCATCGCCTTGATCTACGCCGTATCCCAGGGTATGACCACGTATATCAACGTACTGCAGGAGGACACCCTGTCTTCCTATCCGCTGACCATTCAGGCTACCCACACCGATTTGAGCACACTGATGGCCACCTTCATGGAAAGCGCCCAGTCTTCTTACGATCACGACAAAGACGCGGTCTACTCCAAGCCAGCGGTCTACGAAATGATCAATGCACTAAACAACTTGGAAACCACAGAGAACGATCTGGCATCCTTTAAAATCTTTCTCGAAACTGAGCACGCAGATCCGGAAAGTCCGCTGCATGAGGCGATCTCCGGTATTCAGTATTCTTATGACCTGGACCTGCTGATCTACACCAAAAATGTGGACGGCAACATCATCGCTTCCGACTCCATGGCACTGATGCAGGAGCTGATGTCACAGTTTATGGGCATGGACATATCCTCCATGAGCAGCATGAGCGAATTGGCGCAAAGCAATCCTATGATGAGCATGATGCCTTCCATGGGCGGCATGACCCTTTGGCAGGAGATGCTGCCGGGAGAAAACGGCCAGCTGATCAGTAATCTGTTGAAAAAGCAATACGACTTGGTCTACGGTGCATGGCCCACTGCCTATAACGAGATTGTCCTGGTGCTGGACGAAAACAACGAGCTGGACGACATGACGCTGTACGCTCTGGGTCTTAAATCCGAGGGTGATATCAAGGCCATTATGCAGGCAGCCATCGACAAGACCACACTGGAAGTGGACACCTCCAGTTGGAGCTACGAAGAGATCTGTGACATGGATTTCCGCACCATTCTGCCCTCCGACTGCTACACCTACGATCAGGTCACCGGAACCTATATCGATCTGCGCAATTCCGATGCCGGTCTGCGCTATCTTTACGACAACGGCACCAACCTGAAGGTCTCCGGTATTATCCGGCCCAGCGAAGATGCTGTATCCGCTATGCTCTCCGGCTCCATCGGTTACACCAGCGCTTTGACCGAGCATATTATCAATGAATCCAGAAATTCCGCTGCTGTAGAAGCTCAGAAAGCAGATCCCACCATTGACATTTTCACCGGTCTTCCCTTCGAAGAAAACACCGCTGAGCTGAATAACACGGTTAAGAAAAATGCATTCCGCAGCTATATCGAATCCCTGGATGCCGCTGGCAAAGCCGATGCCTATATCCGCATCATGTCCATTCCCAGCCAGGAACAGCTGGACGCTATGGTTCAGCAGAGCATGGGGCAAATGACCCGCGCTAACATGGAGGCCATTTTGGTGCAGGCGCTGACGCAGCAGATGGGAATGCGTGAGGAAGATGTTTCGGCCTATATCAGCGCCATGACTGACGAAGAGATCACGGAGATCTTCACCGAGATGATGGCGGAGCAGGCAAAAATGCAGTATGCCGCCCAGGTAAAAGCCCAACTGAGTGCCATGTCCACAGAGCAGCTGGCAGGTGCATTGACCCTTGCCATGAGCAGCTACACCACCGAACAGTGCGCTCAGTATTACGACGAGATCCTGGAATTCTCCGAATCCAGCTACGAAG
>CAZHQU010000216.1:0-3637 GCA_964534245.1 uncultured Coprobacillus sp. | reverse complement strand
TAACATCAGTTGTGGCAACGACTTATCCTGCCTTAAAAATAAGACAATATGCCACACCTTCTTTATTGATTTTAATTTCTTTTCCTTGTATGTTTGCTTGTGGCTGAAATATATTTGCTTTGTGTATTGTTACGTTTTAATTAAATTAATTTACAATTAAATCATTAAAATCAACTCCCTTTTACTCTACTTTTCACATTTAATCTTTCGCGAGGAAAAATATCCCCTCAATATATATGGAAAAGTTTTTTTGTTTTGTAGGGGTGTTTTAGAAAAATAATTTAAACATTTTTTAATCCACAATCATTATTAAAAGAAAAATAAAAATAGTCCCTACACTATATATGGAAAGTTAGCCTTGAAAACTTAGACGTTTTTATGAATATTTATAAAATAATTTTAAAAAATAAAAAACTCCCCACACTATATATGGAAAGTTTGTAGCCAAAAGTTAAACGTTTTTTTGAAATTGTCGAACGAAAGTCAAAATATTACAAAAAAAAGATATGCCAACTTTTATGACATATCTTTCTGTTATTAATTATATTATGTTAAATCACTTTTACCCAAATTACATTTAGAACATAATGTTTGTAAATTTTCTATAATTGTTTCTCCACCTTTTGACCAAGGTTTTATATGATCGACATGTAAAACTACACTTGGATCTGTCGCAGGAGATGAACCACAAGCACAACATTTAAAATTATCTCTTCGCATAACTAGCCATCGTAATTTCAAATTAATGTCTCTATTAGTTTTATTTTTTAAGGATTTCTCATCCGCATAATTTTCAGTTACTTTATCATTTAAATTTTCCATTTTATGATTTTCATCGTGAATAAACTCATCAAACGCTAATAACGTTTCAGTCCAACTCCCAAATTTTCTACAAAATGTATTTAATGAATATTTTGAAATACCTTTTTTTATATCCCCTGTTGTCGGTTGCCTTCCAATTTTTGTCCAAACTCTTAACACTTCTTCTAAACATTCTTTTTTTGTTATATATACTTTTTCATCAATAATTGGAAGATCACATATTTTCAAAGCATTATTCCATGAACCAAACTCTCTAATTATAGCTTTGTGTGAATATTTACCATTTTTTTTATAAATATTTAAACTTAATGGATTAAAGACCTTAGAAACCTTTATGATGTCTTTCTTTATTTCGTCTCTAGATATTTTAAATCATTATTCAGGCAAAATTTCTAAATTACATATACATAAAATTTTAGACCAAGAACCATATCTTCTTATAATTGTAGATGAATGAAATTGTCCATGTTTATTATATTCTTCAGTTGTTAGTGTATTCTTTTTTAAAATGATAGCAACATTTTTTATATCATTTTCTATTTCATCATTTGTAATATTTCTTTTTTTAATTCTTACCGTATAATCCATCCAAAAAACACTCGCTTTTCTATAAGTTTATTTTTTTATCTATAAAATCTTCATCAATAGGTATATTATGTTCAATCATATAATCATATCTTTCTTCTGATAATGTTTTATTAGAACCTTTACGATATACTCTTTCATAGAAATTAAAATTTTTGTTTTTTAAAACTTTTCTTCCCCAATTCATATAAGTCATTTCTTGTCCTTTATAATTTACAAATCCTTTTTCATCAACTAATATAGCTTCATCTTCTGGGTGTGCATTATAATATAAAGTTTCTCCAAGAGTTATAATACCCCAATTAATCAAATGAATTAACGTTGGTTTTTTTAATGGAGACTTTTTTTCTCTTATTTCACTTGCTTCATCTTCATCCTTTATTGCATCAACAGAAGGCTTAATTAAAGTTAACCCATCAGTTGTTCCACTAATTTCAGCAATAGATTCTAATATTGAATAAGCGTCTTCTGGAGACAAATTATAAAATTCTTTTTTTCTTGGTTTACCATTAAACTCATCAATAGCTCTTAAATTAGGATTTAATTTATCTATTAAATTATGCAAATCTTTATCTTTTAATCTTGTTTTAACTGCGTATGTTGCATATACTCTAAATGCAAAAGGAATGCATTCACTTCTATTTAACTCTTTCAGTCTTTCTTCCACATTATCTGCATACCCTAATTTCACATATTCTGGAAATGATGGATTAGTTAATATGTAAATTACACCTTTTATTTCTTTCATAACTTAATACTCCTTACAGTAATTTCTTATACATATTGTAACATAATTTTGAAAGAAATTCAAAAAAATTATTTTATTTTTCTTAGATTATGTTTATCTGAGGTGATTCTGACTTATCAATTCTATAACACTTGATCAAAACAATAAACAATTTATTTATATTAATTCACATAGAAAAAAGGGGGACTCATAATTATGAATCCACCTTAAACTTGTCAAGTATAGTTAAAAGCATCTACTTAATTTATTTTCTTTATTATTTCGCAAATTTTTGTATTAGGATAAAATCTTATAATATATGTTTCTCCTAATTCTACATTTTTCGCATTTAATACAATATATTCATTTTTTTCAATTAAATAAAATTTTGGTTTACTATATGATTGTTCACCATTCCCATCATAATCAAAATGTGATTCCATAAATTCTATAACTTTAGCTTTTTCTTCTAAATATGTATTATTTTTCACATAATGATAGTCTTTGCAACATAATGAAAATTTACTAACACATAATACTATCAATGTAATTAAAACACAGAATGTAATAATTAACAAAATAAGACCATATTTTTTAGTAAGAAATATTTTTTTCATAAATATAAGCCCCAATACAAATATTGAAAAAAACACGATTGTTCCTATCAATGTTAAATAAAATAAAATCCAATAGTTTTTAACCATTCTTTTCACTCCTAAATATAAGAATATAATGCTCTAAATGAAGATCTATAGAAGCACTTACCTAAATCAATTTTTATTCCAGTTGGTTTATGTTTCATAATCTTATTCGAACCTCCATATGTTATTGCACGAGTAGCTACATCATAAAAATATTTTTCCTTACTAAATGAAGATCCTCTAGTCCCTATCTTAACTAATTGATTAGCTGCTGGTCTTAAAGCAACATCTGCAGCAAATTTTCCTACTTTTGCTACCCCAGCAAGTTTACCTGTCACACTACCTAGTGAACCAGTCAAACCACCAAATGCAAATGCAAGGGCGTAATCTTCCCAGTTACCAAAATCCCCACCATATAAAGTTACACTTATTAAATCAGTTACAGTTTTACTTAAAACTGATGAAATACCTCCTGTTAGTGCAACTCCTCCTACTCCAATGACTCCACCTACGGCTGCTCCTAATAATGCACCAGTTATAACACCAGTAAGTATATCTTGTCCCTCTGAATAAGCAGTTATTCCTCCAAGTGTTCCTCCAACCAATGCTCCAATTCCCAAACAGATTAAGAATGTGCTTATTGCAAAATGGCCTGTAGGATCGTAATTATTAACGGGATCATTTAAGCAGTAGCAGTATAGATTTAAACCATTCACTGACTCTGGGTCTAAATATTCAATATCATCAGGTGAAATCCAACGACATAACTCCGGTGAATAATAACGTGAGGATACTAGAAAAAGATTGGTTTCAACATCATAATAATATCCTCTATATCTAAATGGATTGATATCACCAATAT
>CAZHQU010000215.1:0-3677 GCA_964534245.1 uncultured Coprobacillus sp. | reverse complement strand
ATCTATAACTTTATCATATTCATATAAATACAACGATAAATCAGTTTCATCATACTTTTTATAAAATGCTTTTGCAAATTCATGTTCATGAAAACCAAAATCACTATTATATTCACTAGTATCACTATCAATTAAAGATAAATCACATGGTAAAAACAGAATATATTTTTCATCATTCTCTTTTACAATATCTAACATTAACATTCTATCAATATTTGGTCCTTTTATGTTCTTTGGAAAATAATCATATTCTTTATTCTCAATAGTTTTAAAGAATCCTTCTATATACTCTCCAACGTAATTCAATTGATTATTTACTATTAGTTCATCTATATCTGTATCAGTTTTTAATAAATCAGCTTTTTCATTAACAATTTCTAGTTCAACTCTGTTAATATACGTTATCTCATGATTTAATATTTCTTGACTGCTTAGATTTTCTTTTATCATTGCTTTCTTTGTATTAACACAAAAAGATAACTGATAATCATCTAAATATAAACTTATCTCATCTAATAAGGTTGCACTAAACACTTTTAATTTTGAAATATCATATGAGTTTTTGATGTAACCATATAAATATTTCCCATCAATCGTATTCACATCACGAGCACTTGAAAAATGATGATTATTCCAAAATTCTACTGATTCCAATTTTAGTTCATCTAAATATTGAATAGAATCTCTTACATATTCTTTTTCAATATAAACTAAATAATAATTAGTATCAGTATTAAAATACTCAATCAAATAAGAATTAATCTTATCTTCTAAAGGTTTATCATTTTGCAAATCATTATCTTTTCTTTGACCATCCCATAGAAACTCATAGTCAGAATAGCCCCAATCTGTTTGATATCCATAATAAAAATCATAATTTAGTATTGCATCTATTAAAGATTGGTCTGTAATTTCAATAAGTTTTGTTTTCTTTGGTATTTTGGTATTATGATCTTTTTCTTTGTTACAACCCAGACATACATTATGTTTAATTCCATTATTTAAATCAGTTTCTTCAATATCAATTACCCATTCATACTTATGCTCTTCCAGGTCTTTAATTTCCCCACAAGAACACTCTTTATAATGATATTTTTCATTATTTTTATTAACAAATGTATGCTCTTTTTTTGATATAGTTTCTTTTGTTTCATACTCACAATAGATGCATTTTTTTGTCTTAAACCCTCTTCTTCACATGTTGAATCTTTTACCAACATCCATTCAGTATATTTATGCTCACATTCATTACACGAAATCATAAACATTGATATTAATAAAAATAATAGATTATACATTTTTTTCATACTATATCTCCTAAAGAATATACATTTGAAATCCCATAAGTATGTCTTAAAACACCTGGAGATATACTTATTGCTTCACTAATTGATGAAACACTTCCCTGGTTTTTTTCAAATTTTTCTTCAATTATATCATCATTTAAAAAGGTATCATTGTAAATCGTTGCTCATTTTCGTTTACAGTTTCGTTAGCCAATACAGATACATCAGGAATCAAAATACCACATATTATTAAAATTATTATTATTATTTTTCTCATTTGTTTATTCTCCTCCCATAACTAAATAACTATATCATTTGCATTATATTATAGTTATAGTTTTTTGTCAAATTTCACATTTGTGGCGGAAATTACACTTTTTTTAATAAACATATGAAAACGCCACAAAAATGTGGCGCAAAATTATATTTTTTATTGTTTTTCAATAATTTCTCCAAAAAACGTTTTTTAAAATTTTTTTAAAGATTTTAAATATTCCTCAATATTCATATATTTTATATCTTCAATAGTTGTTGATTTTCCTCTATAGATAACATATTTATTTATTATCTTTCCAAATTTAAACTCAGTTAAATCATTCTTTTCTTGATTAGTTAGATGTTTATATTGATCTTTAACTATTTCAGTACTATATTTAATTTCATATATCTCACATGAGAGTGTACTTGCATCAAACACAACCATATCGTATTCACCTATTGCAAACTTTAATTTAAATATTTCTTTATCAGGATTAGCGATTTGTGTTTCTAGCAATACTATCTCTTCCATCATTCTTCCTTTAATTTCATTTAGAATTCTTTTTGAAATATAATCTTTTTCAGTTAATGATAAGTTATTGAATTTTTCATCTAATAGTAAACTTTCTAATAATGAAGTAGCTTGAGCATATCTTAAACCTGGTTGCGTGATAACAATGTTCTTTTTTATGTTATTAATATTAGGGAAACTTCTTTCTTTTATTTCATAAATTAAATCCAACATAAATAAATATTCTTTTATTTCTAAAGCATGTGCATTATCAAGAACAACTTTTTGCTCATTTATATCTAAAATATTTAATAATTCTTTTAATCGATTAGTAAAGTTATCTACATCTATATCATCTAATATTGTTGTAGGATTTGTTCTGTCTTGTCTTAAGTTTCTTGCACTAAGTGATAAATCATTTGATTTGAATTGTTTTGTTAATACATCTTTTGTAAATCTATGATTAATATCTTCAACAACTCGATTAATTACATTTGTTAATTCTCCATTTTCATATAACTTTTGTAAATTTCTAAAATGATTCCCATCATTATAACATTTAAGAGAATGTTGAATATTTTTTGCTATTGATGTGTCTATGTATTCATTTGTTGAATTTGAATCACTAAAAGTAGCTAAATTATAGATGGTAGTTTGATTATATAAATTACCACTAATGCTCATTGTTCCGCCATATCTAATGTACTCATCAATCCCAGTAATCCCAAGGACTTCTTCAAACTCTCGATATGGGATAAACGTAGTATGTAATAATATACACCTATCATATAACTTTTCACTTTTTGTAAACATAAAACCTAATGAATCAGTTCCAGATAAGATTATTTTCATACCTTTACTTACATATATATCTGAAAATAATGCTGCTCCTTCAATAAAATCTTCTAATAAAGTTACTTCATCAATGAATATATATTTATATCCTAAAGTTTCTAATTTCTTTAGATCTTTATTTATATTTGCTAATGTGTCTTTAGGATTAATTTGTATGAATACTGTCTTCTTTAAATCTTTATCTTCCATTTCTAGTATTGCTTGGCGAATCAAAGTTGTTTTTCCAGTTCTTCTTAATCCATAAAGAATTAATACTTTATTATATACATCATTATATATATAATCTTTTAATTGACTAAAACATTCTCTTTTTTTATAGTTCTTTACACCTAAAGCAAAACTTTCTAAAGGTTCCCCCTCAATTATATCGCTATAAAAAATATTATCCTTCTTTAATACTTTATATGAATTATTATTAATAATAAAATCACTTTTTAACTTCTTTAATTCTTTAGTTATACCTTTTCTTAATTCGATTTTATCTTTTAATTCGGGAACAATTGAACTATCTATGTATTTTTCAATTCTTTTTCCCTTTTCATTATATCTATAATAATAATATGTATTTCCTTTAATTACTTTTTTAGTTATGGATCCAGCAGGTAAACTATTAAGTTTATCTTCTAATTCTCTTATTTTATTATTCAAATTAGTTTCATTCATATTTGCCTCCATAATTATTTTATGATATTATACCCTTATTATACCCATTATTATTTTAATTGTCAAGGGTATAATAATGTTTTACAATTTAAAAAAAACTGATT
>CAZHQU010000214.1:0-3743 GCA_964534245.1 uncultured Coprobacillus sp. | reverse complement strand
CAAGTGTTAAGTTATTTAAAGATAGTGATGCTATACATAATGTATTAAATAAAGATGTATTAAATAAGAGGTAGATAGTTATGGATAAAAGCAAGATTAATCAAACTGAATTAGACTATAGTTGTGAAGCTGGTATTGCAAAAGTTAATATTGTTACTGGAAGATTATTTTTAGAAAACTTAGACACAAGTATTGGTAAAAAATCGTTTATAATTTCATTATCTCATATGTATAACTCTCATTTAGAATTACCTAGTGATTATAAAACTTATGTTGGTAAAAACTGGAAGTTAAATATTGAACAATATTTATATAAAGAGAATAACATCTATCATTATATTGATGGATCAGGAATAGATGTAAAATTTGAACATGCATTACAGTCGAAATATTATGATACTTCTGGATTGGGTTTAGAGTTAATAGAGTACCAATCATATGTAGAAATTAAAGATAATATTGGCAATAAAATGATATTTGAGAACAACAGACTAGTTAAAACGATTTCTACAGAAAACATTGCTATAGAAAAGGTATATTTATATGAGGATGATAAAATAAAATCAATTTATGATTCGAGAAAACCAGACTCTAGAATGGAATTCGTATATACAGATAATCTTTTAAGCGAACTTAAAATTATTGTAAAGAACTCTTTAAAATATAAATTAAAATATTATTATAAAGATGACTATTTAATAAAAGTTACAAAAGTACAAAATAATATTGAAAAACTATATATGATTTATGAATATGAAGATGGTTTATTAAAATTTGCAACATATTACAAAAATAGAAAATCATTTAAATTTAAATATTCAGAAAACAGAATTAGTAATGTATTTATTGGCAGTGCAAAATTAAATGTAGTTAATGATAAAAATATTAATAATTATGTAGGGGATGATATTTATACAGGTGAAGAAGAATATCTTATTAATTTAACAGATAATACTATAAAGTATCTAGATTCAATGGAGACTTTTGGGAAAAATGTATTAAAGTCAAATAAAATAGAATATTTTGATACGTACAGAATTGTAACTAATGAAGTGGGTTTAAAGTTTATATATTTTTTAAATGAAAAAGGGTTCACTTCATCAATTATGGAATGTAATTGTAATGGATTAAATGATAGTTTTGAATCGTATATAAATGACTTAAGAACATTAGAAAAGATGAAGGGTAAATCGATGCTTAATGATGGATGTGGGAACGATGATGAATGCATAAATAAACAAAAATCATTATTAATTACTACTTCATCAATCGTTTCTAATGAAAACTATATGAGTGAAAAATTTACTGAACTTAAGCAATATAAAGAGCATACGTGTAATAAGCAAATATACTATGTGTGTAGTTTTTGGTTAAAATGTCTTGATACTTTAAATAATAATAAAGTTAAGTTAACGATTAATGAAGAAGATGAAGATGAAAGAAGTGAAGGAATAGTATCGTTTGATAAAACAGCAATTAATTCATGGCAAGAAGTAAGAATTCCAATTAAAATCAAAGAAAAAGTTATAGATAGTATAAAATTAGAATTCTTAGATAATTCAAATGCAAGAGTGAAAATTGCTGATATGAGATTGTATGATAGTGGCACATATGATGTAATGATAGGAGATACCACAAACAATGTTTCATTAGATAATATTACTAGTATAGAATATATTCCATCTAATGGTTCAGAGTCAGTAACATTACAAATAGATGATGATGTGTATCTAACTGAAAAAGATTTGCAAATGACGTATCTTAAGGCTTTCAAATTATATAGTAATATGGAAATACCTTTTGATTATCCATTATTTTATAATGATTGTACAAAATTTGTAAGTGTAAAAACAGCTGTATTAAAAGATAATTCAAATAATTCTTACAGAATATCTTTTTGCACTGATGATTTTACAGATGAAAACTCATTATCATATTCTAGACCAAAGTACTTTATGAAATCCTACTCTCCTAATGGTGATTTATTTACTTATCATATTACATATTTTTCTGAATCTTATACCATTGATAATGAAGTAAAAAAATGTATAATACAAAAAACAGAAGCAAATCTTTATGAAGATGTAGAAGGTGCAGAAGCTCATAAAGAAAGTTATACACTTAGTTGTTCAGATATAAAAGGAAAAGTACTATTAGAGCAAGATGAGTATGGAGTTCAATACATTTATAAATATGACATATATGGTGAAATGAATAAGAAAATTATAACTTCAAATAATGAAGAAACAGAAAGGCTAGAAGAAGTTATTACTGAAGAAGATGATAGTGAAACAGTAAGTGATAGCGTAACTAAAACTAAAAATTATTATAACGATTATGATAATATTATTAAATCTGAGTTTTCAGGTCTTGATGAACCACAAAATAATGTATTATCTAAAGAATTCACATATGACATATCTAATGAAAACGTAAAAAAAGTAAATGATAATTTCGGTGGCGCAAATTATATTCAATATGATGAGTATGGACGAATAAAAGAATTAAGCCCAAAAGATATGAATGATTCTAATTATTATGGGTATAAATTTAGATATAATGTATTAGGTGATTTAACAAGCTTTTTCTTTACACAAAAATCTTTAAATAATTATATTGATAAGTGCTTAGTGACAAGAAAAGTCAATAGAGATGCAGAAGGAACTAATATTAATACATCTTATTATAGAGATGATAATCAAATAGATCAAGTAACTAGTTATATTGATAAATATGGTAGAACTATAGAAACTAAATATAATAATGAATCAGTTAAATTTGAATATGACGAATTGAACGAAAGTAAAGGTGCGTCAAATATAACAAAAATGATAGATGAGTTTGATGGAAAAACTCATACATATACATATAATGATGATAATAATTTAATAGAATATGGATATGAAAAAGATGATAAAGACTCTCTAACTGTAAAAATGACTAGTAATAATAAAACAGAACTTACATTTAAAAACGATGGGGAATTAAAACGCATAATTGAAACTGAAATAAATAAAAATGAGGACAAATTATTAGCTCCAAGAATAGAAAAAATAAAGGAAGGTTTATCTGATTTTAATTCGGGAAGTAATATAACTATTGGTTATGATAATATAGGACGCATTAATAAAAAAGATTTTGAAGTTCATAGAAAATGGTCAAACGTTAATGAAAACTATTATGATAAGTCATTTATTAAAACAAATATATCTTACAAACCAAAAACAAATTTAATTAATAGAATAAATACTATAATAAATTATTCTGAAAATGATGCGAATAATATAACATATGACTTTGATTATAATGCCAAAGGTAATTTAACTAAAAATAATGTTAGTTTCAATTTTAATAATAATATAAGAAGTTATAATAAGTCTTATACTTATAATGATGCATCACAATTAAATATGGAAAGATATGAGTATATTGATGATTCTAATAATTCAAATAATAAAATAAATGAAATTGTATATTCATATAATACAGATGGTAGTATTAACTCAGTTAATAAAAATGGAGAAGCAGTAACATATATTTATGAAAATGGTAAACTTGTTGGTGTAAGAGAGTTAGGACTAAGAAAGAATATTAGTTATGATAATTTAGGAAACACATTAAATTATGGTGGTGAAAGCTATACATATACTAGAGGAAACTTATTAAGTACATATACAAGAACTTCATTAACAACTCAATATTTTTATAATGGTCAAGGTAAAAAATATAAAAAGATATTACCA
>CAZHQU010000213.1:0-3754 GCA_964534245.1 uncultured Coprobacillus sp. | reverse complement strand
TCTATTGGAAAATTAGCCAATAATTCTAATTTTATTAATTGAACAATTGGTTTTATTATATTATTTTCTTTTAGCAAATTATTTAAATAATCTAAATCTTCATCAAAAGAATCGCGCATTTTATAATATATTTTGTGATAAATTTTGTTAATTTTGTTTTCTAAATCTATTATAAATGTTTCATCAACATATTTCACATTGAATATTTCGCATAACTTTTTAATTATAGTACTTCCACCTTTTTGGTAAAAATTCCTACATTTTCTATATGTGCTTGGTGATATATTATTATCTCTTAAAAAATCTTCTTTATTTATATCTAATTTTTTTATTTGTACATCAAAAAAATTAAAGTATTTCATACTTGATTTATAATCATTTAAATTGATTTTATACATACTGATCTCCTTGAATACAACCATATTATCTTATTATATTATAACATACAAATTTATTATGTGCAATTCAAATTAAAATCCCTCAAGTATGAACTTAAGGGATTACTTATTATTTATTTCTTCTATATCCAAATAACTTGAATATTTCCATAACGATTACTGTTGTAAATGATAAGCCTAATGCAATTCCTACTTGAGCTAAGCTTAAGCTTGCTAATCCAAATACTGTATCATGTAAACCTGGGATGTACATTACCGCAAATTGTAATACAAATCCTAATACAAATGCTAAGTTAAGCATTTTGTTATTGAATGTCTTTTTAGAGAATACTGTACTATCAGATTTTACATTGAACGCATGGAATAATTGACAACCAGAAAGTGTTAAGAATGCCATTGTTTGACCTACAATATGATCACCAAATACTTTTTCACCAATAATGTATGAACCTAATGTTAATAAACCAATCATTAAGCCTTCTAATGCGATATGATATACTAATCCATTTGCGAAGAATCCTTCTTTTTTGTCTCTTGGTGGATTGTTCATAATCTTATCATCTGGTTTTTCCATTCCTAATCCGAATGCTGGTAGTGAGTCAGTAATTAAGTTTATCCATAATAGATGGATTGCTGAAAGTGGAACGCCTAATGCGGCATTTCCAGTTGCAACTAATATTATAGATATAATAGATGCAAATAGAATTGTTATTACTTCACCAATGTTACTTGATAATAAGTATTTAACGCATTTCTTAACGTTATCATAAATTCCACGTCCTTGTTTTACAGCGGAAATAATTGTTGCGAAGTTATCATCAACTAGAATCATATCAGCAGCTTCTTTAGCTACATCTGTACCAGTTATACCCATTGCACATCCGATGTCAGCTTTCTTTAGGGCTGGTGAGTCATTTACACCATCACCTGTCATAGCAACAATCTTATCTTTCTTTTGCCATGCGTTTACTATTCTTACTTTATCTTCTGGAGCAACACGGGCATATACTGAATATTCTTCAATGTGTTCATCTAAATATTCATCGGATAATTCTTGTAATTCTTCTGATGTAATTGATTTATAATCACCATAGATAATTCCTAAATCTTTTGCGATTGCTGTTGCTGTTGTTTTGTGGTCACCAGTAATCATGATTGTTCTGATTCCCGCTTTCTTAGCGATTGCAATTGCATCTTTAACTTCTGGTCTAGATGGGTCTATCATACCAACTAAGCCCATGAAATTTAAATCTTTTTCAAATGATTCGTCAATAACTTCAGGTATTTTATCTAATACTTTAATACCTAAACCTAAAACTCTTAAAGCACGAACTGCCATATTGTTATTTACATCAAGTGCATACTTTAATTTATCAGATGGAACTGAGTTTCTAATTACACAGTCAGGAGCACCTTTTGTGATGAATAAGTATTTTCCATTGTACTCAACTAATACACTCATCATCTTACGATCTGAGTCAAATGGTACATCTGCAATTCTTTTTATATTGCTAATGTCTCTACCATGTTTATTATTAAGTTCTATTAAAGCTGTTTCTGTTGGGTCACCAATTCGTTTTTCTTCACCATCAACAATTGTAATTTTTGCATCACTACATAATGCAAAGTACATTATTAAATCAGCATCTTCTTCAGTAACTTCTTCTGCTTTTATAATTTCATTTCTATACACTTCAACAACAGTCATTTTGTTTTGAGTTAAAGTACCAGTTTTATCTGAACAAACAATTGATGTTGAACCTAATGTTTCTACGGCAGGAAGTTTCTTAACAATTGCATTATGTTTACTCATTACATTAACACCTATTGCAAGAACAATAGTAACAACAGTTGCTAAGCCTTCAGGGATTGCTGCAACGGCTAATGCTATAGCAGTTTTAAATGAATCAATTAAAGCACCCTCCACATTTCTATTTGGTATGTATTCAAGTAAGAATACAACAACACAAATAATTATACAAATCAAACCAATTGCTTTACCAACTTGATTAAGTTTATCTTGAAGTGGTGTAGTATTATTTGATGTTTGAGATAACATTCCAGCAATCTCACCAATTTCAGTATTCATACCTGTTGATGTTACAACAGCAGTTGCTCTACCTTTAGTAACAAATGTAGATGAATAAACCATATTCTTCTTATCACCAAGGGGAACATTTTCACCTTCAATAACATCAAAGTGTTTGCTTACTGGAACAGATTCACCAGTTAAAGCTGATTCATCAACTTGTAATAATGAAAGTTCAATAAGTCTCGCATCAGCTGGAATATAGTCACCCGCTTCAATTGAAATAATATCTCCAGGAACTAATAATCTTGTTGGGATTTGTTCATAAGTTCCATTACGTAATACTTTACATAATGGTGAAGACATTTTCTCTAATGCTTCTAAGCTCTTTTCAGCTTTATTCTCTTGAACTAAACCTAAAATAGCATTAACAAATATTACAATAAAGATAATTAAACTTTCAATCCATTCTTCTGGATCAATCACCCAAGATATTATTCCAGCAATTATTAATATAATAATTAGAATATCTTTAAACTGTAATAAGAACTTAACAAGTAAACTTTGTTTCTTCTTTGCTTTAAGTTCATTAAAACCATGTTCTTCTCTTCTTTTGCTTACTTCTTCTTCGGTTAACCCAGTTGTAATATTAGTTTTAAGTTCACTAATAACTTTCTTTACATCTTTATTATGCATTTAATTTTCCATCCTTCTATTTTTGTTTATCTTAGAGTAAAAAAATCAAAAAACCTTTATCATTGCGATAAAGGTTTGGCAATCCAAAATAGTCGTTATGCCCGGGCATTAAGCCGTACTGACGAACATAACACGCATATATGCGCTGCTACTTCCCTCTAAGATAATTTATTTTATCACTTTTTAAATAAATTATCAAGAGCAATATATTTAAAAATGTCATTTCAGAAACTTTTGAATATCGCTTAATACTTTATCATTATATAAATTATCAAAATTAGTACTGTTTAAATAGATTACATTTCCAAAATATGTTCTATTTCTATCATCTAGTATTTGTTTTTCAAATACATTATAATCAGATAAATCAACAGCTTTATGAACAATATGTCTATTCTCATTATTTATTCTATTCATAAATCTTTTATGCAGTACATCTATTTCAGCATTCACAACAATCGTTAATATATCATAGTTATATATATGCGCTAAATTATTCAAATATTCCATTTCATGTGTGCGAAAATTACTTTCAAAGATTAAATCATTATTTACCTTCATTTCTTTTTCACATATATATTTAAACAAATCAAAAGTTGCTAAACTTAATTTAAAGTTTTCATTTCTATCT
>CAZHQU010000212.1:0-3774 GCA_964534245.1 uncultured Coprobacillus sp. | reverse complement strand
ATATATTATACACTATTTTTCAATAAATATCAATATTTTTTAATCAATATTATATTGATTATTTAAATTGAAAACGTTATATTTTTTAGAGAAATAGAACATATTGTTAAAACAAATAAAAGGTAGGAAAAAATCCTACCTGATTTATCTTATAAATAATCAATACTAATCTCTGTCAGCAATACTTATTACTAATCTTAAAATTTCAACATATAACCAAATCAATGTGAAAGCTAAACCAAATGATGCATACCATTCATATACTTTTGGATATTCACCTTCTACAACTTGTCTAATGTTTTCTAAATCAAAGAATAAATATAATGAAGCTAAGAAGATTACAATTCCATTAATTAATAAAGTAATGCCAAAATTAATTGTAAAGAAGATACTAAAAATACCCATTATAATTGTTCCTAATATAAATGAAATAGCAAATATTGTTAAGAATTTCATAAATTTATTATTTACTTTAATAATATTACCAGTAAACAAGAAAGTAACAACAGCAAATACAGCAATAGTTGAAAGTAATGCAATTGATACAGATCCACCAGCAAGTTCCATACAGATTGCTGAAAGTAAACCAACAAGCATACCTTCTACTAAACAATAAAGAGTACCAAATACTTTACTTTGCTTAGGGAAACATAATCCAACAATAGAAAACACTAATGTAAGAATTCCTGATAATGCTAACATTACAACTAATACTTCTGGAGCAACAAATAACATTCCAATACCAATTGCTGCACCAACAACAGTCATTAATAAAAAATACAATGTCTTTAAAGCTATGCCTTTATAAGTGCATACTTCATATGATAATTCTTTATCAATGCCAAATAATTTTTTAAAAACTAAATTTGAACTTCTAAATCTCATTTTTACACCTCTTTATAATATTTTACCACTATTATATATTTTATGCAAGTCACTTATGAACACACTAATCTTTTTTGTCATCAATATATTTAAATATTCCTAATTTATCTTCTTTAGGTAATCCATCAAATGCTCCAACTTGAGCTAATTTGTCATGTAATGATGGAGAAATATGGCCTCTTCGCATCGCATCATTTATAGATGTAAATGGAGCATCTCCTCGTTTTTGAACAATAGAGTTGGCTGTATTTTCACCAAATGAATCAATTGCTTTAAATGGAATTATTAAATTATTACCTTCAATCTTGAAATTCAAAGCATCAGATTTATTAATATTTACTCCAATAAATCCATATCCACGAGCCATCATTTCTAGGGCAACTTTTAAAC
This sequence comes from uncultured Coprobacillus sp., assembly GCA_964534245.1. Lineage (GTDB taxonomy): Bacteria > Bacillota_I > Bacilli_A > ML615J-28 > CAG-698 > CAG-698. Next base: position 2,499 of record CAZHQU010000212.1, on the reverse strand, counting down.
CTACTAGTAATTTCTTTTGTTTAACAACACTTCCTCCTCCAGAATCACCCTTAGCAACTTTTGCTTGAGATTCATCATCTTCTGATAGTTCTAAATTACCATATTTTGCTTCAAGTTCTTCTGCTCTAGCTCTTACTGCTTCATATCCACCTTGAAGAGTTTGAACTTCAAAGAAATCAGTACGTTTAGAGAAGAAACCTGAATAGAAATATAATGGTTTATAATACTTAAACCAAGCTATTCTTAAAGCCATAATAACATATGCTGTAGCATGAGCTTTAGGGAATAAGTATTGAATATCTTTACAAATTTGAATATACCATTCTGGAACATCATACTTTTTCATTAGTGCTTCATTTTCAGCATCTACTCCTCTACCTTTACGAACAGATTCCATAATTTTGAAAGCATTTTGAGAAGGTAATCCTGCTTCAATTAATGTTTCCATAATATCATCACGACAACATATTAAATTCTTAATAGGAATTGCTGGAACACCAGGTTTTTTGCCTAAGAAATATTCACGTTCATTTCCATTCCAAACCATTGTACCATGACTTAATCCAGATATACGAATTAAATCTGATATATTAGAAGGTTTAATTTCATAACACATATCTTTTGTTAGATTAGTCCCAAATTCTGGAAGTCCAGTAGAGCCAACTTTAGATAGTACTTGATCATACGTTACGCCCAATATATCAATTCCAGAGAACATTTTAAGTACATTTTCATCATTTAGAGGTATTTCTTCAACAGTTTTAAATGGAAATTCTTCAGGATGTTCATCAACAAAGTTCATTAAATATCTCATCATAGTTGGATCATCATGACCTAAGATATCAAGTTTTAATAAATTGCTTTCGAACTTATGATAATCTATATGTGTTGTTTTCCAGTCACTTGTAACATCATCGGCTGGAAACTGTACAGGTGTTACTTCGTTCACATCAACACCTTCAGGAACAACAACAATTCCTCCCGGATGTTGACCAGTTTGACGTTTAATACCCATAATATTTTCAGTCATATTTTCAACTTCACAGTTTCTTAAAACTTTACCACGTTTAACATAGTAATCTTTAATGTAGTTTTCAGCAGTTCTTTTAGCGATCGTACCTATTGTACCACCACGGAAAGTATTTTCAACTCCAAAGATTTCCCTACAAAAAGCATGAGCTCTTGCTTGATATTCACCAGAAAAGTTAAGATCAATATCCGGAACTTTATCACCTTTAAATCCTAAGAATGTTTCAAATGGAATATTAACTCCATTGCCTTCCATTTCCTTTCCACAAATAGGACATATTTTCTTTGGTAAATCTAAACCTGAGTCATATTCTTTTAAGAATTCTTGAAGTTCTAATTCTTCAGGTTTTAATGTGTATTTTTCTAATTCTTCTTTTGTATATTTAAATGCACTAAATTTACAATGTGGGCAAACATAATGTGGAGCTAAGCTGTTAACCTCAGTAATACCCATAAATGTTGCAACTAAACTTGAACCAACAGAGCCTCGACTACCAACAACATATCCTGCATCACGTGAATGTTTAACTAATAGATATGCTATATAGTAAATAGAACCATATTTATATTTTATGATACTACCTAACTCTTTATTTAACCTATCAACAATAATTTGAGGCAAAGGATCTCCATATGTATTCTTAGCAGTTTCATAAGTCAATCTCTTTAAGTCTTCTATTGCTGAAGGGATGCCAAACTTGGACATAAAATCATCACCTGGAGCAAATAACTCTTCAGGGAATAAATTATATATTTCAACTTGATCAGCAATTTTATTTGAATTAGTAACTACAATCTCATATGCAAGTTCAGTGCCTAAGTATTCAAATTCTTTCAACATTTCTTCTGTATTTCGATAATGAGATTTTGGTAATTTATCTAATCCATTATATTCATGAATACCACCACCAATTAATGGTTTATCATAAATAATATTTCTAAAGATAGTATCTTTAGGATCAAGTTCATGAACATCTCCAGTGGCAACAACCATCTTATTCTTTTCACCAGCTGCTTTAATAATTCTTTTAACAACATTTCTAATTTTTTCATATGTCATTTCATCATTATTCTTTTCAACTAATGAAGAATAACAAGAAAGGGGTTGAACTTCAATAAAGTCATAAAAATCGATTAATTTTAAAACATCTTCATAATCTTTGTTTAAAGCAGTTTCAAATATTTCACCATTCAAACATCCACTACCTATTAAAATACCTTCGCGATGTTTATCGATAACACTTCTTACAAATTTTGGAGTCTTTGTAATATGATTTGTATGCGCATCACTTACCATTCTATTAATATTTACTAAACCTTTTCGGTTTAAAGCAAGCATTGTAATATGAGTTGGTCGAGTAAATTTAAGCATAGTATTAACATCAACTATATTATTAATTTGGTTATAATTAGTAATTCCATCATTTGCTAAATCATTTAACATTTTAATAAATATTTCAGCAGTTGCAA
>CAZHQU010000211.1:0-3795 GCA_964534245.1 uncultured Coprobacillus sp. | reverse complement strand
GGATAAGAGAGGAATTTAGGGGAATGAAAAAAATATTATTTTTAATGATAGTTGCAGTATTTTCTTTTATGATTATGAGTTGTGATTTAGATAAGGAAGATGAAGATTTTCAAGTAGATGTATTTATTTATAATTTTGCTGATACATATATCGGGGGTGTTAGAGGTGTAATGAAGGATGAAATGGGTAAAGTAGATAATTTGGATTTTACTTTTCATGACGCAGCTAATTCACAAGATACACAAAGTTCACAAATTGATGCAGCAATCACAAAAGGAACAGATTTATTAGTTGTTAATATTGTTGAAACAGGTAGTGGTCAAACAATCGTTGATAAAGCTAAAAAGGCAGTCATACCTATTATTTTTTTTAATCGAGAAGTAAGCGATGCAGTTATTAATTCTTATGATAAAGCTACATTTGTTGGGACTGATCCAGATGAAGCGGGTTATATGCAGGGGGAAATGATTGCTGAATTATTACTTGCTGAAGGAGCTTATGCTAAATATGATTTAAATGGTGATGGTAGGATTAGTTATATTATGTTAAGAGCAGATTTAGATAATCCAGAAGCTAACGGAAGAACTACATATTCAGTTAATGAAGCTAATCGCTTATTAACTGCTGCCAATAAACAAGCTTTAGTTCAAATTGGTACTGACACAAATTGTTCATGGGATACAGCTAACGCTAAAGTAGCTACTGCTAGTTTTTTGACAAGTAACCCTTTTAGTGGAGATAATCCGATTGAATTAGTTATTGCTAATAACGATGATATGGCCTTAGGTGCGATACAGGCTTTAAATGAGGTAAACTATAATACAGGTAATGAAGTGAAAATTTTAGTTGTTGGTGTAGATGCAACAGCTACAGCCCAACAAGCAATTAAAGCGAAAAAGATGGCTGGTTCTATTAAACAAGATGGAGAAGCAATGGCTAATTGTTTAGTAGCAATGATGAAAAATACTAAGGATAATAAAGATTTCTTAAATGGATTAAGTTATACATTTGAAGAAACGACTGATAAAGTGCGTATTCCTTATGCTAAATTCTTAGGATAATTATTATTAATGTAAGCGATCATTATCAAAGTGGTCGCTTATATTGTTAATTAAGGGGAAATTTATGAACGAATATTTATTAGAGTTAAATAAAATTTCAAAATCATTTCCGGGAGTAAAAGCACTTGATAGTGTAAGTCTAAAAATTCGTTTTAAGTCAATCCATTCTTTAATGGGGGAAAACGGAGCGGGAAAAAGTACTTTAATGAAATGTTTATTTGGAATTTATGCACTTGATGAAGGTAATATAATTTTCGATGGACAAGAAGTAGATTTTAAAAATCCTAGGCAAGCATTATTGGGTGGTATTGTAATGGTTCAACAAGAACTAAATCAAGCTACTAAAAGAAGTGTAATGGATAATATGTGGTTAGGAAGATATCCAACAAAGTTTGGTTTTATTGATCATAAAAAGATGTATGCTGATACAAAAAAAATATTTGATTCTTTAGATATTGATATTAATCCCAAAATGACATTAAATAAATTGAGTGTATCGCAAAGACAAATGATTGAAATAGCTAAAGCAGTAAGCTATAATGCAAAAATTATAGTTTTTGATGAACCAACTTCATCACTAACTGATATTGAAATTGAAAAGTTATTTAAGATAATTTTAAAGCTGAAAAACGATGGATGTGGAATTATTTATATTTCGCATAAGATGGAAGAGATATTTAAAATTAGTGATGAAATCACTGTTTTAAGAGATGGGAAATTAATCAGTACCAATTATGCATCTAATATTAATATTGATATTTTAATTAAAGATATGGTTGGTAGAAAATTAGATAATCGCTTTCCAGAAAAAACGAATTTTGTTGGCGAAGAATTGTTAACCGTTAAAAACTTATATATTAAATATGGAAAGTTAGCAAATATATCATTTACCTTACATAAAGGTGAAATATTAGGAATAGCGGGACTTGTAGGGTCAGGTCGAAGTGAACTCTTAGAAAGTATTTTTGGACTTCGAAAAATTGATAAGGGGAAGCTATTCTTAAATGGTAAAAAAATAATAAATAAAGACTCTTCTCAAGCAATAAAAAGAGGATTTGCACTACTTACTGAGGAACGTAGGGAAACAGGAATATTTGGTGTATTAAATGTTGCTGAAAACGTGTGTTGCGCTAATTATAAAAAATATATAAAAAGAGGCTTGATAAGCCATAAATTAATGAATGATGATTCTAGTTGGATTGTTGATGCGATGAATGTTAAAACACCTGGAATATATCAAAAAATCAACCTTCTTTCTGGTGGAAATCAGCAGAAAATTATATTGGGTAGATGGTTATTAACCAAACCGCTTGTTTTGATGGTTGATGAGCCAACGAGAGGAATAGATGTGGGTGCTAAATATGAAATTTATCAAATATTAAACAGTTTAGCTTTAGAAGGGAAAGGAATTTTAATGGTGTCTTCAGAAATGTCGGAACTTTTAGGTGTATGTGATCGAATTATGGTGATGAGTGATGGTAAAGTAGCAGGTATTTTAAATAAAGAAGAGTATTCACAAGAAGTAATAATGCATTTGTTTAAAAAATACGTTTAAAGGAATCTTTATGAATGAAAAAATAAAAGAAATATTTTTAAAAAAAAGTAGTAAATGTGAATTAAAAGAATTTATAATTAATAATTTGCTTTATATTTTACTTTTTGTTTTTATTATTGCAGTTCAAATAATTAATCCAAGATTTTTATCGTTTGAATCAATAATTAATATTATGACACAGGCCGCATTTAGATTGCCAATTGCATTAGGTGTTGGAGGAATAATTATTTTAACTGGCACAGATTTGAGCGCAGGAAGAATTGTAGGACTTACAGCATGCATTGCAGCATCTCTTTTGCAAAGTAGCGATTATGCATTAAAGATGTATCCGAATTTAATAGATTTACCAATTTGGTTATGGATAATCATTAGTTTAATTGTAGTTATGGTTGTTGGTGGAGTGATTGGACTTTTTAATGGATTTTTTGTATCTAAATTTAAACTACACCCTTTTATTGTGACGTTGGCTACTCAATTAATTGTTTATGCGATGACACTGTCTTATATAAAATTAGGTAGTAATAAAGGACAACCGATTGGTGGGCTAGACTCAGCATTTAGTAATTTTATTAATTCAAGTATTTCAATCTTTGGATTAGAAATTAAATATATAATTTTTTATGCAATTATCTTAACTTTTATTATGTGGGTTATATGGAATAAAACAATTATTGGTAAAAATATGTACGCAGTAGGATGCAACGAAGAAGCCGCAAATATTAGTGGGATTAGTTCAACAAAGACAATTTTAATTGTTTTTATGATTGCGGGAATGTTATATGGGATTAACGGACTTTTTACAAGTGCCTTTGTCGGAAGTAATAATGCAACAACCGGGTTTAACTTTGAACTAGATGCCATTGCGGCGTGTGTGATTGGTGGAATAAGTTTTGCAGGTGGTGTTGGTAAAATAAAAGGAGTTGTATTAGGAGTATTTTTGTTGCAAATAATTACAGTTGCTTTTATTTTCTTAGGAGTAGATGCTAATATGCAGTATGCAATCAAAGGAATAGTTATTTTGGTAGCATGCGCAATTGATATGCGAAAATATATTGTTAAAAAGTAAAGTAAAAAGACAAGAGCTTTAAAAATTATTATAAGAATGTTTTACTTTAATAAAAGAAAAAGGGACTGTAAAAAAAAAATTTCAGAAGTGAAGTTTAGGAACAATACAGTTCC
>CAZHQU010000210.1:0-3873 GCA_964534245.1 uncultured Coprobacillus sp. | reverse complement strand
AAATATATTCTAAAAGTCAAATTGTTAAAGAATTTAATGAAGAACTTAAATATGATTTTGAAAAAATTAAAAGTATTAAATTAATAAAAACTCAAGAAACGGATGATACGTATGTATATACATACGGTGTAGTATATATTAGAGATATTACTTATTTTAAAGAACTTAAATAATTCTTTATCAAAACTTAAAAATATGATATAATTATATGCAAGGTGATTAACTATGATAAATTGTATTAAAATTTATGAAAAAAGTCAAAAAGTTGATGAACTAGACTTACGTGGTCCTAATGACATTTATGTTAAGGCAATTGAATCTTGTTTGAAAATTGAAGTTTTCTTTGAGGAAGGTTGCATCTACTTAAAAGAAGAAGATTCCTCATATTCTAAAAGAGTATGTAATATTGTTGAAGCAATGGAACTTTTAATTCAAAATGATATTACTTTAAATATTAGTGATGTATATGGAATTATTAATAATATCGATGAAACTAATGTTAAGTCTATAACGTCTTTATATCTAAAAAAAGATGTAATTATTTCAACTGTTTCTGGTAAAACTATTTATCCAAAGACTTTAAATCAAAAGATTTATATTAAAGCTTTAGAAGATAATGATATAGTTTTCGCAATTGGTCCTGCTGGGACTGGTAAAACGTTCCTTGCTGTAATGTTTGCTTTGAAGTATTTAAAATCATTTAAAGCTCGAAAGATTGTTTTAGTTAGACCTATAGTAGAAGCTGGTGAAAAATTAGGTTTCTTACCTGGTGACTTAAAGGAAAAAATTGATCCATATCTAATACCTATCTACGATTCCTTATATGAAGGAATTGGTAAAGAACAAGTTACTAAATTAATCGAAAAGGGAACTATAGAAGTTGCTCCACTTGCATATATGCGTGGTAGAACTTTAGACAATGCAATAATCATTCTAGATGAAGCACAAAATGCTACATTAACACAAATGAAGATGTTCTTAACTCGTTTAGGGTTTGGATCAAAGATGATTGTTACTGGGGATTTATCTCAAATTGACTTACCGAATAAGAATCACTCTGGTATGACTGAAGCAATTGAAATCTTAGATGACATCAAAGGTATAAAAATGGTAAGATTCCAACGTGAAGATGTTATGAGACATCCATTAGTATTTAAGATTATTGAACGTTACGACAAGAAATCATAATCTATAAACATAAAACATATAAACATAAAATATATAGACATAAAAAATATAAAACATTAAATTTAGAAAGATTTAAACTATGATAATTAATTTATACAATAATTACAATAAAGAAATAAAATTTGATTTTGAAAAGATAATTAAAGATATTGAATCTATTGATGATGTAAATAAAAATAGCGAATTATCTTTAATACTTGTTGATAGTGATGAAATTCATAAAATGAATAAAGAATATCGTGGCAAAGATTACGTCACTGATGTTATCAGTTTTGAACAAGATGATGAGGAAGATGAAAACTATCGAGGTGACATATTTTTATGTATCGATAAAGTATATGAACAAGCTGAAAAGTATGAACATTCTAATGAAAGAGAATTTGCTTTTCTATTAGTTCATGGTGTATTACATCTTCATGGATATGATCATATTGAGGAAGATGATGAAAAAGTAATGTTTGCTAAGCAAGATGAAATACTTAACAAACTAAACTATAGAAGATAGTTTTAATATTGAAGTTAGTTTTATAACCAAGATTATAAATTATAATATAATAAATGGTGATTTATGAAAAATAATTATTTTGAAATTTTATATTCCGCCGCAATTAAAGGCTTTAATAATGCTTATGTTCCTTACTCTAAATTTAGAGTAGGCGCAAGTCTAATTACTAAAAATGGTACTCTTTATTATGGCTGTAATGTAGAGAACTCTTCATATGGTCTTACTAACTGCGCTGAACGTACCGCTCTTTTTAAGGCTGTTTCTGAAGGCGTTAAGAAAGATGATATTGTGGCGTTTTTGATTATAGGTGATACTAAAGATCCTATTAGCCCATGTGGAGCATGTAGACAAGTGATGAGTGAATTATTAAATAATGATACAATTGTATATTTAACAAACTTAAAGAAAGAAGTGAAAGAAGTAAAAGTTAATGATTTATTACCTTTTGCCTTTGATGAAGGAGATTTAAAATGAGTTTCAAATCAGGATTCGTAGCAATAATTGGAAGACCAAATGTAGGTAAATCTACCTTTTTAAATTATGTACTTGGAAGAAAGGTTTCTATTATTAGTCCTAAACCTCAAACAACAAGAAATAAATTACAAGGTATTTATACAACAGATAATGAACAAATAATCTTTATCGATACTCCTGGTATTCACAAACCTCAAAACAAACTTGGAAACTTTATGAATAAAGAAGCAATGTCATCATTAAGTGATGTTGATATGATTCTAATGATTATTGATGGAACAATGGATTTTGGCACTGGCGATCAATATGTTTTAGACATTCTAAAGAAAGTTGATACTCCAGTGGTTTTAGTTGTAAATAAAATTGACTTAGCTAAAGATATTGCTCGTTTAGAAGAAAACGTAAGAAAATTTAAAGACTATATGACATTTGACAATGTTATTCATATTAGTGCTTTACTAGGAAGTCGAGTAGATATTCTACTAAAATACATTACAAGTAAACTTGAAGATGGTCCAATGTACTATCCAAAAGATCAAATCAGTGATCATCCAGAAAACTTTATTATTTCTGAAATCATTCGTGAGAAAGTATTACTACTTACTAAGGAAGAAGTTCCACATTCAGTAGCCTGTCAAGTCGAACAACTTAAAGTCGACGAAGAAAACCCTAACCTTGTTAACATCAATGCTGTAATTGTTGTTGAGAGACAATCTCAAAAGAAGATTATCATTGGTAAAGGTGGGAAAATGATAAAAGACATTGGAACAAAAGCTAGAAAAGATATAGTAATGTTCCTAGGAATGAAAGTTTATCTAGAACTTTGGGTAAGAGTAGAAGAAAAATGGAGAGATAGACCAGGAGAGCTAAAGAAATTGGGATATTTTACCGATAATAATTAAATAATGTATAATTTTCTTGTTATTTGAAATAATATAAATGGGTGATAAAGTGAATACATATTTTAAGAAGTTTCAAGAAACAGGGAAAATAGAAGATTATTTAGCATATGCTAAACATAAAAAAACAAAACTTAATATTGATATACAAAAGGGAACAAATAATGGAATTAACAGAAGGGATAATAGTAAACACTAGTAAGTATCAAGAAAGTTCTAAAATAATCTATGTTTTAACTAAAAATGAATTTAGATCATTATTAGTTAAAGCATCTTTAAATTATAATAGTAAGAATTTTGCTTACTCACAAGAAATAACCAAAATAGCGTTTTTAAGTAATGAATCAAACAAAAATACATTTGATATATTAAAAACTGGAACAGTTATAAATACATATAAAAGCATAAAAACTGATTATGATAAAATGCTTATGGTGACTAAATTATTAAACTTAGTATATAGATATCATGAACATATAAATGATTATAATAATTTATATAATTTATTAAACTTTACATTAGAAAACATCGATAAATCAGATCAATATAAATATTATGATTTAATTTTCAAAGCAAAGTTTTTATACTTATTAGGTTCTGGTCCCAACTTTAATGGATGCACAGTTTGTGAAAAAAAAGATAAATCAATGAGTTTTTCAATCGCTAGTGGTGGTTTAGTATGTCCAAAGTGCAAAAACGGATACACTTATCATGGAGATTTTATTGAAGAACTTAAAATACTATATCTTGGTAAACTTGATATTTTTAATGATGAATTCTTATCAGAACTACCTGACTATTATAATA
>CAZHQU010000209.1:0-3879 GCA_964534245.1 uncultured Coprobacillus sp. | reverse complement strand
ATATGATAAAAGATGAAACTTTAGATAATAATGCTGTATTTGATAAATATGATATGAATGAAGAAGATTATAAATTTATTCTTAATTTTGTTTATAAAGGCAGAATATTAACAGAAAGAGAAGTAGCAGTAAGAAATAATATTTCACAACAATTAGTTAGCAAGAAATTATGCGCTATTAAGGATAAGCATAAGATTAATTCATCCAAATTTGCATAAAAAATATGTATTATTTAAAAAGGAAATAAACTTATGAAAAATTATATAAAATATATTATCCCACCATAACTACTAACTATCTATAAATAAAACATAAAGGAGGTTATATGGAATTTACATGTATACCAGTTATAGTAATAATATGTTATATTATTGGAGAGATATTAAAAACATTATTTAATAAGAAAAGTAAAATATATAAAATAATCCCAATGATATTAACAATAATAGGGGGTTTATTAGGAACCACAATATTTTATACAACACCAGAAATAATTATAAACACAAATAATATTTGGTCAGCTATAACAGTAGGAATGATTAGTGGAGCAAGTGCAACTGGTGCGAATAAATTAATTGAAAAAATATATAAGAAGGAGAAGAAGTAAATGAGTTATTTTGGAATTTACAAAGGAAGAAACATTCCTAAAATTAGTAATACTTTTGGAACAGATGATACTATTTTAATTAATCCAGTAAAAGGTAATGAAGCGTTTAATATGGAAGTACCATTATTTTCAGATAATGAAGGTATTGAAAATAAAATAGGACTAGTTAAAGCAATATATTCAAAGAATGTTAACATTGAGAAATTTGAATTGGGATTAATAAATATAATCACAAACATAGTTAAATCAGAAGACGGAATAGTTAGTTTATTAGAATTAACATATGCCGATGGAACAGTTATTGATTATTATCAAGTAGATAATAGTAATATATTAGTAAGCAATGATACTGATAATTATTTTGAAGTAGAATATAGTTATTCAAATGATGTAATTACTGGACCTAAAATTTTTAAACTTTATGATCAATTAGGAAATTACTTTGAATATACATATGATACAATTAATAATATTGATATAATACCTTCATCATATTATAAAGTAAAAGGAAATAGAGCTATAAAGATTGAACAAGAAAAAGCATGCCTAATTTTATCATGTGATAATCAAAGAATAGAATTTGAAAGAATCGATGAATTTGAAATCACAGGATGTTTTTATGTTGACAAAACTCCAATTTCATCAGTTGAAATATTCTTTAATGATGATATGATGCTTTCAGAAGTTAAAAAGTATATTGTATATAAAGATGAGGACAATAATGAACAAAGAAGTCTGCTAGTTAATAAAGTTTATGAAAAAGATAATCAAAATCTATTAGTAATAAATGGAATCACCAATAAATATACAAAATATTATATGGAAAATAACATTGTTACAAGATTTGTAAATTGTTTTGAATCAAATGAATTAAGTGGTAAAAGTACAAGTATTACTTATTATGATAATAAAACATATGTAACAGATTATAAAAATAAACAAACTAAATATTTCTTTAATAATAATAGAACTGAAGCAATAATTTTACCTGACGGAAAAGTAAAAACTAATAAATATGATGAAAATAGTAGATTAATTGAGAGTTTAAATGTCTTAGATTTAACTAGCGATGGATTTAATTTAAGAGAAAACTTATTTAATAATAATGAACAATTCGCAAGTTTAATAAATAATTTAAGTGAATCAGAAAGAAACAATGTAACTATAGATGAAACAAATCCAAATAAGTTAATAGTAAATAATACATCAACAGATAATGATTATGAAATATCTTTTACAATTAATAATTTAAGTATTAGAAAAGATTCAGGAATTACTTTTTTATTAAATGTTAATAGAGATTTAAATAATAATGATAGTAAATTAGAAGCATCCTTATCTTTATATAATAGTAAGAGACCTAATCCATTGTTTCACCAATATAAAATATCTATTGATGAACAAGGAACATTTAATGATGATATACCAATTTCAAAAATGTTTACTGCTTTTGAAACACATGATACAGCAATAATCACATTAAAAATTCCAAAGGGAAATACTAGATATGAGATTTCTAATATTCAACTATATAATAATTTATATGGAACTATTAATAAATATAATGAATATGGATTTGTTACTAAATCATATAGTGGAGAAAACATCAGAAAAAGAAGTTACATAAAAGAAGATAAAAAATTATTATTAACAAGTATTGAAACAAATAAAAATGCAAGTATATATAACTATGATGATAATGGTAATGTAATTGAAATAATAAATTCTAATGGTACAAGAAATCTATATGAGTATGATACAAATAATAATCTAATTAAAGAAACATTAATTAATGATTTTAATGATTATATTGAAAAAACCTATACATATTCTGAAGATGGAGAATGTATGCTCTCTGAAACAAGTGCAAATGGATATGTAACAAACTATTTATATAAAAATGATAATAGATTATTGGATAAAGTAACATATAATAATGGTTTATCAGAAGAATTTAGCTATAATGATTATTTTAATATTGATACTCATAAAGTGAATAAATCACTAGCAGAAAACATTCAAACTAGTTATCACTATGATAACTATAGAAGATTAGACGAAATTACCTTAGATAATAATTACTCATATAAATTTGATTACGATTCATTTGGGAATATTACAAATACTAAAATTAAAAAAAGTAGTAATGAAACATTATTAGATGTATCTAGTTATGAAGTTAAAGATAATGTATATACAGAAAACTTAGAAAGTCATCAAATAGGAACCGTACCTTCACAAAACAATAAACATATATATACATATGATGATAATAATAATATAGAATATGTGTATGTAAATAGTATAAGTGAAGATAATAAACTATATCAATTTACTTATGATGTTAATAATAATTTGATTCAAATAAATGACTATAAAAATAGTGAAGTGATTAATTTCACTTATGATAAATATGGAAATCTAAAAGATGAAGAAAAAACATCAAATGGTTTAGTAGTTAAAACAAATTATAAGTATGATTTAAAAGGTAATTTATTATGCTCTGAAAATAAAATCAATAATAATACAATAGATTTATATGGATACTCAAAAGGAAAACAAGAAATAAATTCACCATTAAACATTTACAATTATTATAAAAATTATGATGAAAAACTATATTCATGTTTTTTAGTTAGTAAAAATAAAGATGGAGTAAATAGATATGGTTTATCAAATTCAAATGGAAATATACCTTTAGTTGGATCATCAACAAATATTGAAACAACAAAAATAAATACAAATTCTGCGTTAGCATTCAATTTCAATGAATTAATGTATTATGATCTAAAATATAAAATTAGTGATAGTTCTGTTGAAAATAATAGAACATTTATTTGTTGGTTTAATCCAACAAACAGTTTGGAAAATAACAATGAAAATAAAGCATTATTCTCAATTAAAGACTTAACAAATTCAACTAATAATATTACTTTTTATATAAATCAATACAATAAAATAGTATGTGATGAATTAAATTTTGAAAGTAGTTATTTAGTTAATAAAAATAAATGGAATTTCTTTGCACTTACTATCATTAATAATGAAAATAATATGACTTATAGAATAAGATTAAATGATAACATATACACAAATGTATTTGAATCTTTATTTAATTATTCAGAAGAACAGCTTTGTTTTGGAAACTATGTTAATTTAACAAGTGATACTTATAGATTTATTGGAAATATGGCATGTTTATTTGTATGTACAAAAGCCTTATCAACTGATGAAGTTGATGAAATATATAATGATACTAATAAGTATTATAT
>CAZHQU010000208.1:0-3889 GCA_964534245.1 uncultured Coprobacillus sp. | reverse complement strand
ATATTTGTATTTAAAGTTTTATGTATTTCTAATAGTTCTCCGTCTATTACACATAGATTATTTGAATATATTTTGATATTTTTAAAAGTAGCATATTTAATATTTTTAAAGATAAATAGTTTTATAAAATCATAGATGTTTCTTATATATATTAGTTTAAATTTATCATCATATAAATTCTTACCAACACTAAATCCACCTAATTTTTTTGTGTTTAAAATTAGTATTGCTATTGCTTTTATATATTCTTTTTTATCATCTACTATTATGGAGTATGTTTTTGGTTTAGTATTACATAAATATCTAATACCTCTGAATACATAAAACCACTTATTAAGTATCTTTTTATATATGCTTTTACTTCCCATCGATAATTTAGATATGTCACCTATTGATAAGCCATATATAAAGTATTTATTATTTACTTTCATTATTTGTTTATGTGTTAGTTTATTAGTTAGTTTATAGTTACCAATTAAATCTAATGCTTTATCTATTGAATTAATATTTAAGTTATTACATATATCATTTGCATTTCCAAGTGGTATGAAACTATATACCAAATCATAGTCTATAGTTAAGTTTACAACTTTATTAATCGTTCCATCTCCACCACTTATTATTAATAATTCTATTTTATTTAAGTTTAGGGATTCTAAATTAATAATATCTATACAAATTAAACTTGTATAGATATTCCTTAGTTTACTTATTATGTTATTTATTGTTTTCTCGCTACTCTTTAATGAGTAATAGTTATATACGTATACTATCATTTAATCACTTCGTAAAGTAATTAATCATGGAACTAAAAAAGTTGATTTGATTCTTTAGTTTCTCTAGTTTATCATATGTTGTTATTTTGTATTCTTTTTGAACTATACTCTCAAACGCTTTAAAGTTCTTTGGATCTGCATCTAAATAATAATACCATTTGGGATGATACCTTAGATATTCTAAGTATTCTTTAGTGTTATATATTTTATTAAGAATCTCTTTATCCAATATTAATCACTCTCTTTGTTTTCACATTAATCCCACCAATCCGAAAATACACTTGCTGATTCTGGGATATTGACTGACTTAGGCCCACTTACTGTTTGAACTATTTGTATAACCTTTTGGACATTATTTAGTGTTTTATTCACTTTTTCAGGATTAATATTCTTCACATAACCGAATACGTTTTTCATATTATCCATGCTAAATCTATTAGCGTTTGGTTTTGGTTCATTATTTACATTATCTTGAACTTTAACAAATGTTCCCCAAAGTTCATCTCCATCACCATAAAGTACCCATTCCTCATAAATGCTTTGCCATGTCCTCTTTCCGCTTTTCACTTCATCTCTTAGTAAGGGATGAAGACTAACGAAACTGCGAAACTCATTCATCCTTGACGCCATACTCATCACTCCTACTATATTGTATTCATATAGTATTAATTATGTGCTTATTTGCTATGCTTTATATTTTTTATTTTAGAAATTCGAGTTCTTCATTTGTCAATTCTCGGTATTCTCCAAGTGCTAACTTTTCATCTAAATTAAGATTCCCAATAGTTAATCTTTTAAGATAAATAACTTCCTTATTAATAGCTTTACACATCTTTTTTATTTGGTGAAATTTTCCTTCTTTTATGGAAATTAAACCCTTGTGAGAATCGATTATTTTTAATTCCGCAGGTTTACATTTATATTCTTTCTTGTCCTCGTCTATAATAGTAATCCCACAAGCAAATTTAGTTATATCTTCTTCTAAAAATTCACCATCACACTCAACATAATATGTTTTAGATTTTTCATGTTTAGGCGACGTTAGTTTATGTAACAAATCTCCATCAGTAGTTATTAATAGAAGTCCTTCAGTATCCTTATCAAGTCTCCCAACTATACATAATTTATTAACGTCATAACCTTCTATTAAATCTAAAACAGTCTTATGCATATTATCTACTTTTGCACAAACATATCCTTTTGGTTTATTCATCATTATATATATGTTTTCTTTATAAACTAATTCTTTATTTAAATATGTAACTTTATCAGTTAGTAAAACATTATAATCACTTGATGTTTGAACTTCATTATTAATATATATTTCTTTCTTCTTTATGATTTTTTTAGCATCGTTTCTACTAATTTGTAATGCATTCATTATGTATTTATCTAATCTCATATGTTCACCTTATTTGCATATTTTTATAAATATAATTATATATCACAGTTTAACTATTTATCATATTATATATAGAGGAGGTCTTTAAATGTTCTTTAATAAAACAAGAACTAATTATAATCAAAACAATTACTCTAATATGTATAATCAAAATCCAATGTCTAATCAATCAAATAACTTATATCCTAATTATGAAGATAATAGATTGATGCTTGAAATCAAAGAAAATAGGCGTCGCATAAATAATCTTGCTAAGAGAATTATTAGACTAGAAAACTATTTAAGAATTAGAGACGTGTCTGAATATTCTATTATTGATGACTTAGACGACGATATTAAATAAGAATTAGTTCTTCTTTATATATGGTTTTAATACTTGATAAATAGATACTTTACTTTTTTCATAAAGCATCTTATCATATTTCTTTTCTAAGCTTTTACTATTAATAATATTTTGATATTCCCTATATTTAGCAACTAAGAAATCTGGTTTAAATGCTTTAGTTTTTGTTTGTTCGATAAGTTTAAAAAACTCAATTATCTTAATTATTTCTAATGTTGTGAATAAATCATAATCAATTACATAATTTGTATCCATAATATTCTCCTAAAATTAATTCTTTTACGATATATATTATATCATAATCTACACTTAATTTTAAGTATCAAAATAATAATTTTAATAGGGGAATGTATAGACACAATTTAATTACATTCATAAAATATATTAGGAGGTGAAAATGATGTACGGTGGATATGGAAACTGTGGATACTGCCAACCTACTTGTAATGGTGGAATGGGTGCAGGTTACGCATTAATTCTAGTATTATTTATTCTATTAGTTATTATTGGTGCTTCTGCTTTTAATTCTTTCAATTAAGAGAATTCTTGATTTTTAACTCTTAATAGTTTATAATATAACTAGAGGTGAGTTATTATGTATACATATAATAATATAGTAAAAGATGGAAACGAAGTATTAAGAACCAAATGTGAAGATGTTCAAATTCCTCTAAGTCATGAAGACTTTGAAGTTTTATCCAAAATGAACGACTATTTAGCTGATAGTTATGACGATGAACTATGCAAAAAATACAATCTTCGTCCTGGCGTAGGTTTAGCTGCCCCTCAAGTAGGTGTTGCTAAGAAAATGCTTTGTATTATGGCTTATGATGAAAAAGGAGATTTCCATCATTATGTTTTAGTTAATCCTAAAATAATATCTACATCAGTAGAACTTACATACTTAGAAACTGGAGAAGGTTGCTTATCTGTAACAAAAGATTATAAAGGTTTAATTCATAGACACAAACGAGTAAAAGTTAAAACTCTAATGTTTGACTTTGAATCAGGCGATTTAGTTGAAAAGACTCTTTCATTTAGTGGATATATTGCTGTGGTGTTCCAACATGAATATGATCATTTAATTGGCAAATTATTCTATGACCACATCAATAAAGCTAATCCTTTCTTTGTTCCTGAGAATTCTTCTCCTGTAGTATTCAAAAGAGATTAACTTACAGTAATACTTTAGTAATTAATTTATGATAATTAAGTATAGAAAAAAGCTGACATAATCAGCTTTTTTTTTATTTTATATAATTCTTTATAAAATTCTTCATTACAATCATTGTTTATAATCAAAAGTAACCAACCAAAATAATCTTTAATAAACTTATTTACATCTTTGTATTCCATATATCCATTAAT
>CAZHQU010000207.1:0-3919 GCA_964534245.1 uncultured Coprobacillus sp. | reverse complement strand
TTTAGAAAAACACTCTAACTTTATAGTTATTGAGGAAAGACAAATATTACCACATATGCATAATAGTGATGGATTTTATATTTGTAAACTTAAACGTTTATCATAATATAAGTTTACTATAATATTACTTAAGGAGAAAAAATGAATAATTCGATTTATAGTTTATCAAGAGATGCTTTAGAATCTTATTTTGTTTCTAAAAATTTACAAAAGTTTAGAGCAACCCAAGTTTTTGAAGCTTTATATAGACAAAAAAAATCCTCGTTTGAGGAAATAACTAATATAAATAAAGATGTGAAGAAAATTCTTTCAGATGATTTCTCCTTTGATGCTTTAAAAGAAGTAAAAAAAGAAGTTTCATCTGATGGAACAGCTAAGTTCTTGTTTGAACTAGAAGATGAAAACTTAATTGAAACTGTAATGATGGTACATCCATATGGATATAGTGTATGTGTCACTAGTCAAGTTGGTTGCAATATGGGATGCAAGTTCTGCGCTAGTGGTCAAGTCAAGAAAATAAGAAATCTTACACCAGCTGAAATGGTATTACAAGTATTAACGATTGATAATCATTTAAATAAAATGGATAAAAATGTTAGTCATGTTGTTATAATGGGTATTGGTGAACCATTTGATAATTATGATAATGTTATGGAATTTGTAAAGATTATTAATGATGCTAAAGGTTTGAGCATTGGTGCTAGACATATTACTATTTCTACATGTGGGTTAGTACCAAAGATTAAAGAATTTAGTGAATTTCCGCTTCAAGTTAACTTAGCTATCTCACTTCATTTTCCTAATGATGAACTAAGAAGCAAGTATATGCCGATTAATAAGAAGTATAAATTAAATCAATTACTGGAATCAATTAAATATTATTATAATAAAACAAATAGAAGAGTGACTTTTGAATATATATTATTACATAACATAAACGATTCACTTGCACATGCAAAAGAACTTGCAAATCTTTTAAAAGGAATTAATGCTTATGTTAACTTAATACCGTATAATAGTACTACAAGTGAATTCTTAAGAACAACTCCTCAAAGACGTGATTCTTTCTTTGATTATTTAAACAAAGAAGGAATAAATGCAATTGTTAGAAAAGAGCATGGAAGTGAAATTGATGCTGCTTGTGGGCAGTTGCGAGTAAAAGTAATGGCCCAAAATAATAAAAAGGAAAATAAAAAATCTGATTCAGATACAGATTAATAAAAATTTATAATAAAGATATAGATATTAAATAGATATAGATAATTAGTGAAGGTGAACATGAACAAAGGATTAGTAGTAAAATCAATAAGTGGTGAATACACGGTTTACGATAATGGTAATTACATTGTATGTAAACCACGAGGTCTATTCAGACATAAAGATGAAACAATTAAAGTCGGAGATAGAGTTGAATACGATTTAGAAACAAAAACAATTATCTCTTATGAGAAAAGAATCAACGACTTAGTAAGACCTGTATGTGCAAATGTTATAAAGGGTTTTGTTGTGACATCTGTTGTTGAACCAGACTTAAATTTAAACTTATTAGATAAAATGATTTGTCAATTAGAGTATAATTACATAACGCCAATTATTGTTTTTACAAAAATAGATTTGTTAAAAGATGAAAAACAAACTAATGAGTATTTAAAAATAAAAGAATATTATAAAAAAATTGGATATACTATTATTGGTACAGATGAAGAACATCTAATCCAAAACGTAATAGAATATATTGGAGAAGATGTTTGTGTTATGACTGGACAAAGTGGAGTGGGAAAAAGCACATTGCTAAACAGGATAAATAAAGATTTAGATATAAAAACCAATGAAATATCAAAAGCTTTAGGGCGTGGAAAACACACAACAAGACATATAGAGTTATATCCAGTTGGAAATGGATTCTTAGGTGACTCTCCTGGATTTGGTAATTTATCACTTGAAAGTTTTACTGAAGTTGCAATTAGCCATGCTTTTGTAGAATTTCTAGAACATAGTGATGAGTGTAAATTCAAACCATGCTTACATATAAATGAACCTAACTGTAAAATCAAGGAACTAGTCAAAGAGAATACAATTCTAAAATCTAGATATGATAACTATATACAATTTATTAATGAATTCAAAAAACTAAAAAAATATTAGATATAGACAAATATTAGATATAGACAAATATTATATAAGGAGAAAGATAATTATGAAAGTTGCTCCCTCAATTCTTTCAGCAGACTTTAACTATTTATTAGACGATGTGAAAAAAGTAGAATGTGCAGATTATTTGCACATTGATGTTATGGATGGACATTTTGTTCCTAACATTTCTTTTGGAACTACTGTTTATAAAAATCTAAAAAAACATACTAATATTCCGTTTGATGTACATTTAATGATTGATGATCCTATCTTTTATGCTGAAGATTTTGTAACGTCTGGTGCAGATTATTTAACTTTTCATTATGAATCAAAATGTAAACCTATTGAGGTTATTAATAAATTTAAATCTTTAGGTGTTAAAGTGGGTATATCAATAAAACCTAAAACTGATCCTAAAGAAATTATAGATTATCTTCCATTAGTTGATTTAGTCTTAGTTATGAGTGTTGAACCTGGATTTGGTGGTCAAAGCTTTATGCCAAATGCATTAGACAAAATTAAGTATTTATATGACTATAGAAAAGAAAATAAATTAAATTATTTAATTGAAGTTGATGGTGGGATAAACTATGAAAATGCCTTAGCGTGTCATAAGGTTGGTTGTGACATTGTTGTTGCTGGAACATATGTATTTAAATCTTCTGATCCAGTTAAGACTATTAAGGAAATGCAAGAAATATGAGATATATAATAGTTTGTGCTGGTGAAAATCATTTTGAAGATTTATACAAACATGAAGAAAATGATTTTATTATTAGCGTAGATGGTGGATATAATTATCTTAATAAATTAAATATTATGCCCGATATTCACTTAGGAGATAATGATTCCTCTATTAATAATAATTATAAAGTGAAGAAAGAAATTATTAAGTATAATCCAATTAAAGATGATAGTGATTTAGAACTAGCTATTAATTATATACTAACTAACTATAATAACGAAGAAGTACTAGTATACAATGCAACTGGTAATCGTCTAGACCATTATGAAGCAAATATTAGATTGTTACTTAAAAATCCAAATGTAAATATTAAATTATTAGATGATAAAAATAAAATATATGTTTTGAATAATAATATATATAATATAAGTAAATCTGATTATAAATACATATCTTTCTTTAATTATGAAGATAACACAGTTATTTCATTAGAAGGATTTAAATATAATTTAGAAAACTATATGATGAAAAAGTTTGATAACTTATGTTTATCAAATGAAATTATTGGAAATGGAAATATTGAAAATGAAAATATAGGAACTGGAAAAGTAAAAGTTAATAAATGCATATTATGTATAGAATCTAAAGACAAATAATTATATAAACAAATTATATAATATAGTAATAAGTTTTAGAGAATTATCATATAATGTAATGATAATGGAGGAAGCCTATGAAATTTTATGTAATTAAACTACCAAAGTTTTTATCTAATATAATTGCATTTTTCAAAAGAATATTTAAAAAAGAAAAAAAGGCTTAATCGCCTTTTTCTTTTTGATCCTCACTTAATGGTTGATTAAGCTCTTTCAACAAGACCAGATCTTAAAGCACGTGTAGAAACATAAACACGCTTAATTTTTCCATTTTCATCTTTAATTCTAACTTTTTGAAGATTTGCTTTCCAAGTTCTTCTAGAAGCTTTTAAAGAGTGAGGACGGTTGTTACCACTTACAGTACCTAAACCTGTAACATAACATTTACGTGGCATAACGAGCACCTCCTAATGAATGTGTTATTAACAAATAACCTTATATATTA
>CAZHQU010000206.1:0-3927 GCA_964534245.1 uncultured Coprobacillus sp. | reverse complement strand
ACGAAGGTAGCTTTGGAGTTGGTTTATCTAAAAAATTATATATCTAATAAATATATATAATTCTATTAAGTAAATCCGTTAATCGCGTTAAGATAAATGAGAGTACAAATATATTCTATATTTTTATATATTATTTATATTATATATTTGTAAAATAAGGTGGTACCGCGGAATTTTCGTCCTTAAGATTTGTTTCTTAAGGATTTTTTATATATGGAGGAAAATATGAATAATTTAAACAATAGTTCAAAACTAAAAGATCTATCAACAAAGTATGATTTTAAAAGTGTAGAAGAAGGAAAGTACAAAACATGGGTTGAGAAAGGTTACTTTACTCCTGGAGATTTATCGAATAAATCTTATTGTATCGTAATACCTCCACCAAATGTAACAGGTAAATTACATTTAGGACATGTTTTAGATAATACATTACAAGATATTATTATTAGACGTAAACGTATGCAAGGTTATGATACTTTATTCTTACCTGGTATGGACCATGCAAGTATTGCAACTCAAGCAAAAGTTGAAGCTAAGTTACGTACTCAAGGGATTTCTCGTTATGATCTTGGTAGAGAAAAGTTCTTAAAGGTTGCTTGGGAGTGGAAAGATGAATATGCTGGATACATTCGTAATCAATGGGAAACTTTAGGTTTAAGTTTAGATTATACTCGTGAACGTTTCACATTAGATGAAGGCTTAAATAAGGCTGTTAATACAGTTTTTGTTAAGATGTATGAAGAAGGTTTAATCTATCAAGGTGAAAAGATTATTAACTGGGATATTCAAAGTAAAACTGCTATTTCTAATATTGAAGTAGAATATAAAGATATCGAAGGTGCTTTCTATCATATGACTTATAAGTTTGCAAATGGTCCTGTTGATGGAGTAGAAGGTTTATCAATCGCCACAACTCGTCCTGAGACTATGTTTGCTGATATGGCATTAATGGTTCATCCAAAAGACGAACGTTACAATAAATTTATCGGTGCAGAAGTAATTATCCCTCAAACTGATATTAAAATTCCAGTTATTGCTGATGAATATGTTGAAATGGACTTTGGTTCAGGTGTAGTTAAAGTTACTCCTGCCCATGATCCTAACGACTTTGAAGTTGGTTTAAGGCATAATTTAGGTAGACCATTATGTATGAATGATGATGGTACAATGAATGAAATGGCTGGAAAATATGTTAATATGGATAGATTTGAATGTCGTAAAGCTTTAGTTAAAGATTTATTAGACTTAGGAATCTGTACAAAAGTAGAAAAAATGATTCACTCAGTAGGTCACAGTGAAAGAACTGGTGTTGTTGTTGAACCAAGACTATCTAAACAATGGTTTGTTAAGATGGATAAGTTAGCTCAAGACTTACTTGATATGCAAAAGACTGAAGATAGAATTAACTTTGTTCCTGCTCGTTTTGAAAAGACATTTGAAAATTGGCTAGAAAATATGCAAGACTGGTGTATCTCTAGACAATTATGGTGGGGTCATCAAATCCCAGCATGGTATCGCGATAAAGAAGTTTATGTAGGTTTAGAAGCTCCTAAGGGAGAAGGTTGGGTACGTGATGAAGATGCATTAGATACATGGTTCTCAAGTGCTTTATGGCCATTCTCAACACTTGGCTGGCCAGATAAAACTCCTGATTTAGATAAATTCTTCCCAACAAACTGTTTAGTTACTGGTTATGATATTATTTTCTTCTGGGTTGCTAGAATGGCATTCCAATCTAAATATTTATTAAAGACTAGACCATTTAAAGATGTATTAATCCATG
The DNA here is from genome assembly GCA_964534245.1 of uncultured Coprobacillus sp. GTDB lineage: Bacteria > Bacillota_I > Bacilli_A > ML615J-28 > CAG-698 > CAG-698. Next base: position 2,144 of record CAZHQU010000206.1, on the reverse strand, counting down.
GTATTATCCGTGATGAACTAGGTAGAAAAGTATCTAAATCATTAGGTAATGGTGTAGATATGTATGATGTAGTTAATAAGTATGGTACAGATAGTTTAAGATACTTTATCACAACTACTGGTGCTCCTGGTCAAGATATTCGTTACAGCGAAGAAAAAATCGAAGCTGCATGGAACTTTATCAATAAGATATGGAATATCTCAAGATTTATTGGATTAAACTTTGAAAATAATAATTACAATAATGAAGAAATTAAATTAGAACTTCTAAATGATGTTGATAAATGGATTTTAAATAGATTAAATGAAACAATCGAATCAGCTGATAGCAACTTTGAAAAATATGACTTTGGTGAAGCTAGTAAACATATTTACAAATTCACATGGTTTGACTTTGCATCTTGGTATGTAGAAATGACAAAAGTAACATTTGCAAATGGTACAGAAGAACAAAAGATTAACACATGTGCAGTACTTAAATATGTATTAACATCAATTCTTAAATTATTACATCCATTTATGCCATTTGTAACTGAAGAAATCTATCAAAAATATAATGAAGGTTCAATTGTTATTAGCTCATGGCCTGAAGTAAAAAAAGAATTTGATTTCAAAGATGCAAAAGATATCGAAACAATCTTTGATATTATTACAGCTGTACGTAACATCCGTGCTGAAAAGAACGTTGTTAATAGCAAGAAAATAGATTTACTACTTGAAGTTAAATCTGATAATGCTTATAGCATTATAGAAAATAGTATTAAATATTTAGAAAAGTTTGCTAACTTTGATAACATTAAATACTCTAAAGAAGTATTAGATAAAGAACTTTCAATGACATCAGTATTTGAAGATGTAATTGTTATTGTTCCTCTAAAAGCATTAGTTAACTTAGAAGAAGAAAAACAAAAATTAGAAGTACAAAAGACTAAACTATTATCAGAAATCGCTCGTTGTGAGAAGATGCTATCTAATCCTAACTTCTTAAACAAAGCTCCAGAAGTTAAGATCAACGAAGAAAAAGCAAAACTTGAATCATACAAGAAACAACTTGAAGAAACTGAAAAGTTATTAAAGTCTTACTAGAATTATATAATTTATAAATATAATAGAGGTATAAAATTATGAAAGGTATACTAATTGTTAATGGTTTCTTAATGACCGATAGATTTAAAATATTATATGATTTATTAATCGAAGCTTTTACAAGTAAAGGTATACCTTTAATTTTAAAAACTAATGATGAAATAATAAATGTTATACAAGATGATTTTGATCTAGATTGTGATTTTATCATCTTTTGGGATAAAGATATTTTATTAGGAGAAAGATTAGAAAAAGCTGGATATAAACTATTTAATTCAATTGAATCAATTAGATTATGTGATGATAAAGCTTTAACATGTTTAAAACTTTTAGAGTATAATTTACCAATGCCAAAAACAATTATTTCGCCATTTACGTTTGAAAATACCCCTTACAATCATTTTAAATTCATTGACAAAGTAATTAGTGAGCTTGGCTTACCCCTAGTTATAAAGGAAAATAAAGGTTCGTTTGGTGCGCAAGTTTACCTTGCTAATACAAAAGAAGATATACTAAATATTATCGAGAAGACTAAGACTAAACCAATAATCTTTCAAGAATTCATTTCATCAAGTAAATCAAAAGATGTTAGAATAGAAGTTGTTGGGGGGAAGGCGTTAGGAGCTGTTATGAGGTATAACCCTAATGATTTTAGGTCTAATGTATTAGCAGGTGGATCAATGACCAAATTTGATGCTCCAATTGAGTTTATTGAAACTGCAGAAAAAGCATCAAAAGCGTTAGGACTAGACTTTGGTGGAATAGACATAATGTTTGGACCAAACAATGAACCTATTATATGTGAAGTTAATTCGAATTGTCATTTTAATACATTTTACAAGACAACCGGAATTAACCTTGCTTTGGAAATAGCAACATATATTATTAACAAATTATAAAATGCTATAAAATTAGAGTTAGATATTTATAATTTCTAACTCTTTTATTCTATTAGATTTAATATATTTATGAACTTTACAAATTTATAAAATATATAATGTTCATAGAATTTAATATATTTATAAAATTTAATATATTTATAAAATTTAATATATTCAT
>CAZHQU010000205.1:0-3927 GCA_964534245.1 uncultured Coprobacillus sp. | reverse complement strand
CCATATTCGCAACGGTTGCGCAAGGGGAATTTCAGATTACAGCAACACGCCCTAAGAGGGCCTCCGAAACGGCGCCGGGCTCGACGCACATCATCCAATACGACCAGTTTTGGCGCAAATGGAAAGCGCCTTTTTCGTTCTTCCCGTTTTCCTCGTAAAACAACGCCGGTTCTTCGATCGGTTCGTCCTCCGGAACCACGAGCGTCACGCTTTGCTCCGGCCCTATATGGAAGAGCGCCATATCTCCGTCAAACTCGATTTCCTTCTCTTCGTCGAAACTCGGACGCCAAAGCGACGGTTCGCGCGCCGCGTCCGCACCGTTCGTTTGCATCGCGCCTTTCTCCTTTCTTCTTTTCTTCTCTTTCGTTCTTCCGTTTGTCGTTTCAAAGCGCCGCGTTCCTTGTTTCTCGACTTCGCGTTTCCAACGTCGCGCAACGCTCCGCCGGTCTTGCGTTCCCTTGTCCGTCCAAACGTCCGAAAATCTCGCGCAAGTCGTTTTTAAACAAGATTTCGCGTTCATGAAGCGCGGTCGTCAGCGCCTCCAACGCGCCCCGTTCGACGCGCAACTCGTCGACCAACGCGTCCATTCGCTCCTTCAACAGCGCGTCGATTTCGCGTCGCGTTTCGCTTTTCGACGCCGCGTCGTCGCTTTCCAACGCGGCGAATCGATCCGTTCCGTCCAAACCGGCGCGACGCAACGTCAACGCGAAATGCGTCGCCTGTTCAAAATCGCTTTCGGAGCCGACCGACGCGCCGCCAAATCGAAACCGCTCCGCCGCGAAACCCGCCAACGCGACGTCGATTTGCGCCAAAAGCTCCTCGCGACGCGCTCTCTTTTTCGGGACGTAACCAACCGCCCCTCCGACGTTTCCGCCCTCCGCGATCGACGCGCGCGCCACCTTCAAGCCGCGCCGCCAAGCGACGAGCGCGTGCCCGGCCTCGTGCGTCGCCACAACGCGTCGTTCCTCTTCGTCGAGCCGGTTCAACCGCGTAAAAACGCCCCGCGTCGTCGTTTGGAACGCCTCGACGAAATCGCTTTGCGAAACGGTCGAACGTCCGTCGCAAAACGCCGCCCAAAGCGCCTCGCGAACGCAAGCGGTCATCAACGCCGGCGACGCCCCGTCGGTCATTTCGACGATCGCGTTTTTCGTCGTTTCGTCGAACGCGATCCCGGTTTTCGAACGTTCGCAAAGCAAGTCGATCAAAGCGCTTCGGTCTTTCGGATTCTTCAAATTCTCGACGCGGACGATCCGTCCGAACCGTCCCGGACGCAACAACGCGGCGTCGAGAACGTCGATTCGGTTCGTCGCCGCGACGACGAGCGTTTGCCGTTCCCGCGTTTTAAAACCGTCGAGTTCCGTCAACAGCGCGTTGACGATCGCGTCGGCGCCCCCGATAAAGGCCGCGCGAACCGACCGAGTCGATTTCGTCGATGAAAACGACCGCGCCGTATTTGCGAGCCGCGCGAAAAACGGCCGCGACCCGCTCAGGCGACGACAAATCCGGCCCGTTAATCGCGATCGACGGAACTTCAAGTTCGCGCGCAAACGCTTTCGCCAACGACGTTTTCCCCGTTCCCGGCGGCCCGACGAGCAAAACGCCCAGCTCCGGTCGCAAACCGAACCCCTTCGGATCGCGCAGGTAATCCAGCGCGCTCGACGCTTTGGCGCGCGACGTCGACGCCGACCAAATCCGCGAACGACGCGTCCGCCGGCGTCGTCGAAAACCAACCGAAATCCTCGACGCTCGGCGTCGTTTCATATTTCAGCGCCGTCGCTTTCAACGTCAAGACGTCGCCTTCTCGCTCGACTTCCGACGAAAACGCGAGTCGCTTTCCCAACATTTGCCGCTTCTGCGTTCGCGCGGCGCCCCAAGGCGTCGAATACGGCTCCAACGTTTCGCCGTCGAACCGCGCGCCCAACTCGGGCCAATCGTCGATTTCCAAGCGCAACTCGAACCGCGTCGGCGAATTCGACGCCAAAACGCTCGTCCGAACGCTCGAAAAGAGAAGCGTTTCCGTTTGCGATAACACATCGCGAATCGAACCGAATCCCGCGTCTTGCGTTTCAAACAAAAACGCGACAAGGCGTCGCTCTGTTTCTTGGTCGGGCTTCCAAACGACGTCCAACGCCTCGAGCCGCTTGGCGACGCTCGGAAAAACGGCGCGCGTCAAAATCGACGTCAGCGTTTCGACGTTATGCTTCTTCAACGCGACGACGGCGTCCGCTTTGTCGAGAAGTCCGGCCAACGCGGACGCCGAACTCGCGTAACCGCGACGCTCGGCCTCGCCGCCTTTCCGCGACATCGCGTCGCACAGTAACCCGCGCGGGACGCTCTCTTCGTTTCCTCGTCGTTTCAAAAAATCCCGATACTCGTCCGACTCCCAAAATTCGGCGCCGGCTCGCGAAACGAGAAGAACGACGTTCCGCGCGAAACTAATCGTTTCATTGGTAAACTCGTCGACCAACTCGCCGCGTTCGACGGCGTTCGCGACGTGCGTTACCGCGGCGACGCTCGCCATTTCGACGTTTTCCAAAACGATCAGCCCCTTCGGCTCCTTCTTCGCCCGCAAGGTCAGCTCGCCTTCGCGTCCGCCGCCGCGCCAACACTCGTCGCGCCCGATCAAATCGAGCGCCGTCTGAGGGTCTTGAAAAGCGGTCATGTCGATTTTTTGAATTTTTTCGATCTTCAACGCTTCGGCGACCGCCTCTTGAAGCGCTTCGCTCAACGTAGTTTTTCCGGTTCCGGAACCGCCGATCAAAACGATCGTCGCCGGACGTCCGCCGCGCTCCTCCGGCGCTTGGAGCCAAAAGTTCGTCAACGCCGAAACGATCTCGTCGATCGCCGCCGTTTGCCCGAACGTCGCCGCTTCGAGCCGTTCGCGAATCGCTTGCGCGTATTTTCCGACGCGAACTCGCCGGCGCGCGTCGCGCTCCTCGCCGTCAAATCGCGCCAAATACTTGTAAACGCTCCGTTTAGCGTCCTCGTCTTCGATTCCGTTTCGGCGCAAAAAATCGGCGACGTCCCGCTCCGCTGTCGGGAGGAGCGCGGCGACGACGTGCGTCGCGCCGATCGGCTCTTCGGGCGGCAACGCCGCAATCGGCGCGGCGAGCCCTCCGCCGTACGGCGACAAAACCCGCGCGAACTCCGCCGACGCCGAACTTCGTATCGTGTCGCGCCGCCTCCCAAACGAAAGGCAAATCGGCGCAGGCGAAACCTCGTCGAACGCTTCCAAGTTCTCTTCCGTCGTCTCCGCCTCTTTCCCCGCCGCGTCGAACGTTTCAAAATCCGGAAAAAACAACGGACGCCCCAACGCCTCCTCCCAAATCTCCGGAAAAAGGTTCGCGGCGGCCCAAAACAAATGCCGCGTCGTCGTCAATTTCGCGCCTTCGCGACGCGTCCAACGCCGCGCTTCGTTGAGAATTTGCGCGTACTCGTCCGAATAAACAAGTTTTCTCGTTTGAATATCGCTCATATTATTTAACAAACGTCTTCCTCTTGTCTCTTTGAATCAAAAATTCTAAAACCCGATCGCGTCTCGACAATAGCCCATCATTCAAGCCTACGAACGTCCACGACGCGCGCCCTCTCGGTCGCCCTTTCGGTCGCGCCGCCGACGCCGCCGCCGACGCCGAGCGCCTCCGTCGCTTATTTAATCGACGCAAGTTACGAAACCCTACGACCGCGCTCCGCGTTCCGAGCCGAGAGCCCGATTTTAAGAAGCGTTAGAAAAATTTCACGACGCGACCGCCGACGCTAAACTTTTTAAGTAAAAAACTTAGAAATTCCGACGTTCGTCTCGACGAAAACCGAGAAAAAAAGAAGCCGCGCCGAAACGAAACGGCGCGGCTCAAAAAAGACGCGAAAAAAACTCCCGCCGACGTCGCCGCGACGTCGGCGAACAGACTCCGGCGACCAAGCGCCGCC
>CAZHQU010000204.1:0-3940 GCA_964534245.1 uncultured Coprobacillus sp. | reverse complement strand
AAAGGAGATATATTTTATGAAAAAGATAATAATATTAACTCTTATAGTTTTTGCTACTTTGTTTATCTCATGTTCTTGTAAAACAAGTGATATTGATGATTTTATAATATATGATGGCATACTTTATAAATACATCGGAAATGATGAAATAGTTAGAATACCAGGAACCTATTATCAAAATGGAAAGAGAATGCAAGTTACAGAAATAGAATCATATGCTTTTGAAAAAAATGAATCAATAGAAACAATTATATTACCTAATACGATTAAAATAATAAATGGACATGCATTTTATGATTTAAATATTAAGAGTATTAAATTAAGTAAAAATATAGAAGAAATCAATGAATATGCTTTTTATAACTGTCCTAAATTAGAATATCTAAATTATGATAATAATGATTTAAGTAAATATGTTAATTTAAAAATAATAGAATCTTATGCGTTTTATCATACTGAAATTGATGATTTAATTTTACCAGAAGGATTAACATCTATTGGATTTAATATATTTAATATTTCTTATTTTGATTATAAAGTTCCAGATTCTTATAGTGAATATGGTAATTTGTATTATTTAGGAACAAAGGATAATCCATATGAATATATGGTAGAGGTTAAAAAAGGAATTGAAGAATATTATTTACATAAAGATACAAAATTAATAACTCAATTTCGTGATAAATTATCTAAACTACATATAGAAGAAGGTAATGAATATTATAAAATAGAAGATGGATCATTATATCAAATTAAAGAAAATCGTATTGTGAGTGCAAAACGTACTAAAGATTTAGTTTTTACTTGTGATGAAAAGGCTGAAATATTGGGAAAAAGAGTATATAGTGGGTATCTTGATTCAAGAGATACAATTATTATACCTGATAATATTAAAGTCGTTGAACAGGAAGTTTTTTATGATGTATTTTTAAATAAAATAATCATAGGAAAAGGTGTAGAATACATACATCCAGAGGCTTTTAATTATTGTTATGTAAAAGAAGGATTTGAAGTAGATGAGAAAAATCAATACTATAAATCTGTAAATGGAGTTATATATACAAAAGATGGAAAACATTTAGTTAAAGCACCTAATCGTTCAGAAAATGAAGGACTAACTATTGAGGAAGGAACAGAAGTAATAGATGCATATGCTTTTAGTTCTTGTCAATATAAAGTTATTGATGCACCAGATACTTTAATAGAAGTAGGAGTAGGTGCTTTTAGTTCTTCACATCTAAAATTCTTTAATCAAAAAATCCCACTTGAGAAAATAAGTAAGTTGAGTTTTTCAGGTTCTACTATTACAAATATATTATTAGATGACAGTATTAAAAGTTTGCCGAAGGGTGTTTTTGATTTATGTTATAATTTAAAGATTGATAAATTACCAACGAATTTAGAATTTATAGGACCTTGGGCCTTATATGGTATTGGAGAAATTACAGAAGAAATTCTTCCGGAAAACTTAGAATATATTATGGAGGATGCTATTGCTACAGATATTCCTATGAACATAAAAATAGGTAAACATGTAAAATATATAGGAGAAAATGCGATTTTATTTAATTTAACTAGAGATATAGTGAAAATTTCAGAAGACAATAAATACTATGAAATGAGAGACGGTGTAATTGTTCGTAAGGAAAATAATTAAATTATAGATATATTTAATAAAATATATTCTTACACTTAATTGTTGTTATAAAATTGAATTTATAAAAAAGTCATATTTTTCAGTGCTAAAACCTAAGGTGCTATAATATGGCTTTTTATTATATGATTTATTTGTTTGAATAATTCGATTGAGTTAGAAGAAAATTGAAAACATACATATATCATGTGAAATAAGTTAGATGGAAGAAATATAAAATATTTTAACTATTTTTAAGAGAAATGTGATATACTTATATAAAAGGAGACGAATATATGAAAATATTAGTTGTTGAAGACGAAAAAGAAATCTCTAATGCAATATGTAAGGTTTTAAAACATAATAATTATTTGACTGATGCTGCGTATGATGGAGTAGAGGCATTAGGGTATTTAGAATATGATGAATATGATGGAGTAGTTTTAGATTTAATGCTTCCTAAGAAAGATGGTATCCAAGTTGTTAAGGAACTTAGAGCTAAAGGAAATAATGTTCCTGTACTAATTCTTACAGCAAAATCAGAAATAGATGATAAAGTGTTAGGGTTAGATGCGGGAGCAGATGACTACTTAACAAAACCTTTTTCTATGAAAGAGTTTCTTGCAAGAATTAGATCGATTACTCGTCGAAAGAATACTACTTATTCACAATATAAGTATGGAAACATAACATTAAACTCTACAACTTTTGAACTTGAAACAGAATCAGGTAAAGTAAGACTAAGTAACAAAGAATATCAATTATTTGAAATATTAATTAACAATCATAATATTCTATTCTCAACAGAAACATTAATGGATAAAGTATGGGGGTTTAATACTGAATCAGAAATAAATGTTGTTTGGGTTTATATCTCTGCTTTAAGAAAAAAATTATCAAGTATCAATGCCAATGTATCTATTACTGCAGTTAGAGGAATAGGTTATAAGTTAGAGGAAATACAATGATTAAAAGGTTAAGAATAAGATTTACTATTATCTGTATGGTGATTCTGATTGTTGTGTTTGCTACAGTGATTGCTATAACAAATTATCTAAATTATAAGCAAGTTGAATTATATGCTGATAATATTCTAGATATACTTGCTGTGAACGGTGGGAATTTTGGTGATTCTTTCAAACCTGATGATGAACCTGACTTTAGGCCGAATATTGGCCCTGAAACAAAATATGAAACAAGATTTTTTGTTGTTACATTTGATTCGGATGATATAGTTAAAACGGTCGATACACAACACATAGTTTCTGTTACAAAAGAGGAAGCTGTTGAAATGGCAACTATTGCTATAGAAAAAAATATAGAAAAGAATAAAGAAAAAGGATATTCAGATGATTTTAGATACTTAGTTAAAAGGAATCCTTTTGAAACACAAGTAATTTTTGTTGATTGTTCTAGGCAAATAGGAATTGCTAGATTCTTTGTTAATATAAGCGTAATAGTGACATTAGTTACTTTAACGGGTTTAGCTTTTTTAGTATGGTTCCTTACGGAAAAAACTGTAAGACCAATTGCTGAAAGCTATGAAAAACAAAAGAAGTTTATTACTGATGCGGGCCATGAACTACGTACACCATTAACAATTATTTCAGCAAATGCTGAAATAATAGAACTGGAAAGTGGAGAGAACGAATGTGTTGATGTTATTAAGAAACAAGTAAAAAGAATGACTGACATGACTAAAAACCTAGTTATGCTTTCAAAACTTGAAGAAAGATATAATAAAACAGAAAAGAACGATATCAATCTATCAGATGTTTGTATTGATGTTATTAGTAACTTTAATAAATATATAGAAAGAGAAAATAAAACATTAAACACTGATATAAAAGATGACATCATTATTTATGGAAATGAAGCTTTAATCCGAAATCTTTTAAATATTTTACTTGATAATGCTTGTAAATACTCTTTGTCAGAAATTAACGTAACTTTATCTAAATATAAAAACAAAATAATTTTTGAAATTAAAAATGATTCATCAGAATTAATAACAGATGATATAAATAACGTTTTTAATAGATTTTATCGTTCAGCAGAAGTAAGAGGATCTAACATTGAAGGAAGTGGTATAGGTCTATCTATAGCCAAAGAAATTGTAGAATTTCACAAAGGTGATATTAAAGCAATGTCAGAATGCATAGAAAGTGTCAATTATTTTTATATAAAAATAGTATTTTAAAAAATAATATTTAAAATTTTAAGTTGCTTTTAATTTGATATTATATAATAAATATAAGTAAATATTTAATTTGTGTACGCTTATCCTAATACATCAAATCCAAATTA
>CAZHQU010000203.1:0-3941 GCA_964534245.1 uncultured Coprobacillus sp. | reverse complement strand
TTTGTATAGTTTTATATACTTTTGTATAGATTTTTGATAACTGTTAAAAACCCCACAAATTGAGGAACTAAGGCAGCTCCTAAATCTCCAAATGCAGCCATTAAAGCATATATATAAACATTTGTATTTTTTATGTTTTTCACCAATTAATATTATTATTCCTGCCATAGCATTGATACACATAATCCTGTCAAAATGCAAAATATCATTGATAAAACACTATTTATTATTAAACTTGTACATAAGTAGCATATTAATGCACCTAATGAACAAACTATCATCACATTTATTATGTTTTTACCATATTTAGTATATAATGTTCTTCCTACTCCTAACATTATAGCAAATAAGGAAACTCCAAAAATATCTCCTATTATTTTAGGTATTCCAATTGCACTTTCGATAAAACTTGATGACCATTGTGTCATCGTGCATTCCGTTGCACCACCAAAGAATATTGCAATTGCACAAAGAATAATATCTATTGGCATTTTAGTTTTGTTTTTTAGTTTATCATCAGTTACATTTATTTCCGGTAAAACTGTATTTGTAAATAATATTGTTGATAAGATTGGTATCACTGATAATACTAAAGGAAAATAATACCAATTATTACTATCAAATATATATAAATATATTGATCCGATAATAACAACACCAACTACTCCCCATGCATATGTAGAGTGTAATGCACTTACATCTTTCTCATGATTATCTGATGGAAGCGCAGCCACAAGTGAACTTGTTAAAACTTCATTTAAACCTGATGCAGCTAAAAAACAACAGTGCCCAAAATTAAGCCTTAATAAGCATAATTTGTAAATAGTATTGGAATTAATGCATAAATCAAAAATCCAATTGAAGTCAAAACAGGGGTTAATTTTATCGTTTTAGAAATGTTAAAGTGTTTACTAAAGAATGTGAATATCAAATCGACGCTTAATTGTGTCATAAAATTAACTAAGATTAAAAGACCCAACAAAGTGTAACTTATGTCATAAAGTTTATTAAACGTTACCAAAAGTAATGGTGAAAGCATTGCCACTGTACTCATAGAGATATTACACAAATAACAAGCCCATTTAATTCTTTTTGTTTTCATTTAGATTTACCTATTTTAAAATCTTTTCAAATATTATTTCATACGGATCATTATCCAAAGTAAACCCACCTATATCTTTATATCCAAGTTTTTTATAAAAATATTGAGCTTCTTCATTAGATAATGTTGATGTAAGAACATTACGATATCCTAATTCTTTCATTAAGTTTTCCCAATATAAAACTAATTTAGTTCCATAACCATTCCCTTGATGACTTTCTATAATATATATTAAATTCATAAAAGGAGTATTATCCCAAAACAAATTATATCTTAAAAATCCTATAAATCTATTATTCTCTTCAATTATTAAGACTCTAGATCTTTCTATTGAATGATTTAGTTCTTCTTTGGAAATGTGTTTATCTAACATTAATACATTGTCTATATCTACTTTTTTAGCAAATCTAATATAAATATTCATATTATCACCTAAAACACTAACTGAACCAAAAGCATATAGCAAACAGTTCCTAAAACGATACTAATCAATGTATTGCGTTTCCAAACATGTAAAACAATAACAATAACTGAACTAATTAATGCTGGAAGAAAACTACTAGTTGATTCAAAAGATATGTCTTTAAGGCAATATACAACAAGCATTCCCATAATTGCATATGGTAATAAATTACTTAATTTACTAATAATTTTAGGAGTTTTACTTTCATCTTTAAAGATTAGAAATGGCAAAAATCTCAAAACTGCTGTGACTAATGCAATAACTAAAATAAATAACCATGCTTTACTTTCGCTCATCAGAAACCTCCTTCTTGTTATATAGACATAACACTATTGCAATTATAATCATAGAAGGGATTAAGAAATTATCGGGTTTAAATATTAATAAACATAATACTGATGATAAAATACCTAAAAGTGCTGGAAAGTGATTTTTAGTGCTCAACCACTGTTCTACAAACACTGTGATAAATAACGCTGTTAAAGCAAAATCTATTCCTTCAGTATTAAATGTTATTATTGAGCCTACTACTGCTCCTAAAATAGTACCTAATACCCAATAACATTGGTTAAATAATGATACGAATAAATAATAATTATTTAAGTCTTTTGTTTCACTAAAGTATTTATTATCTGAACACAATAACGAATATGTTTCATCTGTTAAAGAAAAAATCAAATAAGGTTTTTTCTTACCTGTTTCCCTATATTTAGATAGCATAGATACTCCATAAAACAAATGTCGTGCATTAACCATTAACGTTGTTAAAACTGTTGTTAAGATAGATGCACCACCTGTAAGAAGCCCTACAGCAACATATTGCATAGATCCAGCATATATTAAAACACTCATCGCTATTGCAAGCCATATGCTATAGCCATTAGTTTTAAGAATTATTCCAAAACCAAACCCTAAAACGATATATCCTGTTAATACTGGAATTGTATCTATAAATGATTTTTTAAGTATATTTTTCATAATTGTCACTCTATAAATATTTAAACATCTATTTCTTCTTTATAATTTGGCTTAATTAAATCAATTTTACCAAGTAAATAATTTTCTAAATCATTAGTGTCCACAGTTTTAGAAACTGGAGGAAATGAATTATCCCAATGAATCAAACAAATTTTCTTTGGGGATAATTTACTAATTACTTCTTTCCCTGGAGTTAATAAATCTTTTTTCCCTTGATACGGCATTAAGAATAAGTCACACTCTTGTGGATAATCTATATCATCACATATTCCTAAACTTCCCATTGTAATTAAAGATTTATCATTACACTTCACATAATATAATAAGGTTTCGCCATTCTCTAAACATCTTTTATTTTCTATTACACAAAAAGGAACATTATGTATATATAAATAAGATTTTAAACTTAAAATTATGTCTCTTAAAGCACCTTTATCAAATACGATATGCTTGCTTTGGATAGCTTTCACTTCAAAAGGCCCTATATTATATACATCATTAGGTTTAATTAATATTAAATAATCTTTATTTATGCCTTTCTTTAATAACGTATTATAAGGTGTTTTTGTACAATATATCTTTCTTGGTTTTATTTTACATAGTTTCTTTAAACTTCCAATATGATCAAAATGACCATGAGTAATAAAGATTTCATCATATTCATCAAAATCATTATAATTTACATTAATTCTCGATCCTAATAAAGGAACGAAAGGATCAAAAAGTATTTTTTTATTTGTTATTTCATCAGTTACCCCAACTGAAGCTGTACCATACCATTTTATCTTCATAATTCACCACTATTTTATATTATCTATATTTAATATTATTTAATTTCTATGCTTTTAATTGAATTATATGAATATTCTTTAGATGTATAGGTATATTTAAAGTTACACTCTACTTCTACTTTATATATTCCAAGTTTATCAATTTCGATAGATTCATCATAGACAGCTAATTCAGCCCAAACCGGGCCATTTAATCCACTTATTTCAGTTTTTTCTGTATCAGGATTTTGATTATATTCATATATTAGTTCATTATCGCAATATACTTTATACTTATAAGGTGATAATCCCATATAAGAATATCCACCGTTATCTCCTTCACCAAATTCTGTTAAACTTCTTTTTAAGTATATTTTTATATCTAAATATCTGTTTTCAGAATATACATATGAATCCAAATCAACATTCAATTCATACTTAAAGTTAGAAACTTTACATGAAATCATACATATAGATAAAATTAATAATATTATTAAAAATATAAATTTTTTCATAAAATCACCACAATTACTAAATCATTAATAATTATTATACTACAAATATTATCCATAATCAATAAAAATCCACCCGTAAAACGGGTGGTTTTTCTCACCAGCCTATAAGGCTG
>CAZHQU010000202.1:0-3948 GCA_964534245.1 uncultured Coprobacillus sp. | reverse complement strand
CCGGCCGTTGCAGTAAACGGTTGCCACATGGTTGGCACCCTGGAACTCGATATACGGATGCAACTTTAACAGTAACTTCACCAGCAACGCTTCCTGATTTAAAAGTAGTACCATCAATTGTACAACCAGAATTTTCTGTTACAATTGTATAAGTAACTGATTTATCTGCACCATCTTCAGCAAGAACAGTAGCTGTTAATTCAACAGTTCCATTAGCAGCAACAGATTTCGCAGCACCTTGAACAGATGTAACTTCAAATTTAACTTTTAAAGTTAAATTATTCCATAATGCATCAGAAGTTAAAGCTGTATCTTCAGTAGTATCTGTAATTTGAGTATATGTGCTAACAACTACACCAGGATAAATACTACACTTTAATGAACCGTCTTCAAATTCAACATTTTTCTTATCAGAATAGAAGAAAGTTAAATATTGTTGACCATTATCATCAGTTGTTCCTTTTAATGGTTCTTCATCAACAAATGAATTAAATAATTTATTACATGCATATTCAGTTTTACCTATTGCTACAACAGGTGTTTTTGTTAATTTAGTATCTTTTCCTTCGAATTTATGTAATTCGCCCTTATAGAATACATATGTTCTACCAGTTTCTTCGATTTTGAATACAGCACCATCAGTTAATGGACTTCCTTTAGATGTCATATAAGCAGTATATGCTTTTAAAGTAGATTGAGCTTCTTGTAAGTCTGCAGTTTCTTTAGCAGATTCAATAACATTTGAGAATGTTGGGATTAATACAGCTGCTAAAATACCAATAACAGCGATAACGATAACTAGTTCTACGATTGTAAAACCTTTATTTAATAATTTTTTCATTTTATTTTTCTCCTTATATTTTACTTATTAAATTGAATACTGCAAAAATTTGCAGTATTCAAATATAGTAAATCCAAATCTAATTATTCAGCTACGTATAAATTTTCAACAGCTGTTCCGTGAGTTAATTCAACTTTAACTTCATTTTTAGCAACAGTTGCTCCTGAGAAAGTAGCTACAGTATTTTGAGCAAAGAATGCTGAAACTTGGAATTTAAGTTTAGTCCAATCAGTGGCTTGAGCATTAGCAGTATTAAATGTATTTGTTAAAGTAACTAAACCATTACTTTCACAATCAACTAATTCAACAGGTACTTTACTACCATTGATATCACCAATGAATCCAGCAGCTTTTGCACCAAATGCAAATGTATCTTCATAGATAACTTTATCTTTATATTGTTTGTCAAACACTACACCATTAATTTGTCCATTATTAACACATGAATCAAATTTAACTGACGCAGGAGTAGAGTATACAGTAGAAAGCATACCACCAGCAGCAGCGCCTGTTACATTACCATTGTTAACACAATCGATAAATGCAATATCTCCACCCTTAGCGTTGTATAAGCAACCTACGATACCACCAGCAGTTGAGTGAGCTTGGTTAACAGAACCAGTAGTTACAACATTAGCACTATTAACAATGTTTTTGAATGTTACACTACCACCAGTCATAGTGCCTTCAGCAGTAGCACCAACCATACAAACAACGCCACCAACACGGCTCATACCAGTTAATGTACCAGCACCAACAGTAATATTTTCAATTAAAACATCTTCATTGTCACTATTATCTACTAGACCAGCTAATACACCGACAGCATGACCAGTTTTCTTGAATCCAGCAGGCGCATCAACACCAACACCAGGATTTTCAACTTGTTGTCCTTCAAATACTAAGTTACCTAAATAGTTACCAGTAAATACAGAAATAAATCCATAATAGAAGTATGAACCACCATCAGTTGTAGCAGAATACATTGCTACTTCAGCAGTACGGTCAGACATAACAAAGTTTTTA
The DNA here is from genome assembly GCA_964534245.1 of uncultured Coprobacillus sp. GTDB lineage: Bacteria > Bacillota_I > Bacilli_A > ML615J-28 > CAG-698 > CAG-698. Next base: position 2,081 of record CAZHQU010000202.1, on the reverse strand, counting down.
ATTGTTGCTTGTTCTTTACCACCATCAATGTTACCAGCATAAGTTTCAATTGGTTTCCATTGTGTTCCATTCAAATCGATATCATCAGTTAAAAGTAAAGTGAAGTTTTCACCATTGTTTTTATCTGATTGTTGAACATATTCAGTATAAGATACTAATTGTTCACCTTTGTCAACTTTAGCAATTGTATATGTATCATTTCCAACTTTGAATTCAGCCATACCTGATTTGATTTCAGAGTTGTTTTTATATTCCATTGCAGCTAAGTTAGCAGCTTGATTACCATTGAAATAGTCAACATAGTTACCAGCTTCTTGTTCAGTTTTAATATAACTATCTAATGCAACACCTTCTAATTTAGTACCAGTTTTGTCAGTATAAACAACTTTACCTTCAGATACAGTTACTTTATAGTCTCCTAAGTTAGTAGATACATTATATCTCCAAGAGTCATCAGCAACCATTTTACCTTCTAATGTTGTCCAAGAACCATATTGATAACCTAAATCTAACATACCATCAGCAGTATATTCTTCAGGATAAACAACAGTTTGAGTTTTCTTTTCAACGTATAATACTCTGTTGATAGTAGCATCCCATACTAATTGATGTTCGCTTGATAATGCTTTATAGTTTTGAGCATCTAGATTTGATTTACTTAATACTTTAACAGCATCTTGCCATGTAGCAGGTTTGCCATTAATTTGTTCATCAGCTGATAAATATGAGTTCATATTTTTAACAGCTGCTTCATCTGAGTTCATGTTAGCTTTTTCAATTAAACTTGAGAATGTTGGAATTAACACTGCAGCAAGAATTCCAATAACAGCAATAACGATAACTAATTCCACGATAGTGAAAGCACGTTTATTATTTTTCATTTTTAAATCTCCTTTTTCACGATATTTTCAATTAATTATTTTTTTATATATATTCTATGCTTATAAAGATCATCTTGAACTGATAAGCACCTTTTCCAAGTTTAATCTATAATATGTTTTGTATAGATTAAGTTTAAACCAACAACGATTATCAATTGAGTAATCGACAAAAATGCAAATATATTTTCTTGGCACAGTGCCATTCAACCAAAATATATTTTTCTTCAGCTTCTAGAGTTCTAAAAGCACCCAGATTCTTTCTCACTACATGAACTGCTTCTTTTACAAGTTTTACAGCAGTCACAGCAAGAACAATGATACTCAAGAATAATAGCATCATTTCAAGAATCGCGAACACACTTATCTCAAACGAATAAGCGTAATAACTTGTTAGTAGCGCTTCTTTAAATGCTTCATATGATTCTTTACCAAGTAAATACTCAAAGGCATTTACTATATAGCGAGCATCACATAGGAGCAATAGATACACAGTCACTATGATAAACATAATACTATGAAATACTGCAGCCATTCGCATTCGCTTTTCAAGCCATCTAGCAATAATTACACTCAATACGCAGTATAGTATAAGCCATATCATAGCTTCTATTCCTCCTTTCATGAATGTATATTAACATCAGGATTGATGACTAATTGTGAGATAAATTCAGAATCAATATTTAATTATTAGAAAGCATCAAATTAATTAGCTAAATACATAATTAATAACACTAATAAGAATAATAATGTTACTCCACCGATTGCAATGCCGCCAATTAATGTTGAAACACGTTTAGTTAAGAAACTATCAGAAGGTTTTTCAGATTCATCAACTTCATCTTCTTCAACTTCTTCAACTTCTTCTACAGGCATTTCTTTTTCTTCCTCTAAAACTTCTTTTTCCTCAAATGGTTTTTCAGTCATAAAAAGAATCTCCTTTCATATAATTTAATAATTTAAATATTTCTAATATAACAATCAATTAGATTACAACCATTAAACAAGTATACTTTAATTATACAAAATTGATTAAATAAAGTAAACTGACAATTTTTGTAAGCCTAATATCGCCTAGTTATATTTATACAATATTATAACATTTTTATGAAATAAATGCAATAATTTATATGATATTTTTTTATTTTTTTAAGTTTTTTTAATGTTTTTTTACCATTTTATAACATTTTATATTGATTTTTC
>CAZHQU010000201.1:0-3952 GCA_964534245.1 uncultured Coprobacillus sp. | reverse complement strand
CAAGTGTTAAGTTATTTAAAGATAGTGATGCTATACATAATGTATTAAATAAAGACAAAGCATTAAATAAGAGGTAGATAGTTATGGATAAAAGCAATAGAAGACAACATGAATTTAGTTATAGTTTTTCTAAAGGAAATGCATATATAAATAACTATACAGGTAGATTGTTACTGGATATTCCGGTAACATCTATTGGTATGAATAATTTTTATTTTGAAAGTAAGTTAGTATATAATAGTCACTTTTTAAATACTGATTTTGGAAAAACGTTAGGATTAGGAAATGGATTTAAACTAAATATTCAACAGTATGTGTTTAAGTATAATGATGATTATAAACTAGATGGGTTTAATGAGGAAGACTATGTGTATATTGATGCTAACTTTATGATCCATAGATTCACAAAACCTGAAAATAGCAGTGGTGATATGTATTATGACTCTACAAGTGGAAATTTATATTTATACATAAATAGTGATAATACATTAAGAATAGTTGATGAAAATGATAATGAGCTTTTGTTTGATAGTAGTGGAAGACTTACTAATATCATATCAGGAATAAACAGTAATATTAATAAACAAATTGTTTATAGAGATGATTTAATAACTGAAGTATATGATATAAGAGATGAAAACAGAAAAATGTTATTTGAGTATACTGATAACAAATTATCTAAAGTTTATGATAGTTTCACTAACATAGGTTATAATTTTGAGTTTAGTGACTCAATAGTAAAAGTAACGAAATATAATAACATTTATTCAAAAGATTATTTATTAATTAATTTAAATAATTTAGCACAAAGCATATTTGACTGTGAAAGTAATATTGGATTAGAGTTTACTTATGAAGATAATAAAGTAACAAAAGTAAAAGAAGGAACAGGTGATATTGAATATCTTAAAGAACTTTCATCAGAGCACTTTACAGGGGATGATATATATCTAGGAGATAATATATATGTAGATAATAATGTTGAAATATTAAAGGGCCGTAAATATACAATTAATGATCACGTTACAACAAGTATAGATACAATAGATTATAAGGATAATGTAACCAAAGTAAAAAATAAAGACGATATAACTATTTGTTACTTTTTAAATGCATTAGGTGAAACAGTAAGCACTTTAGAAGAAATTAGTGAAACAAACTATAAATCACTTGAAGTACAAAGTGGAATTGAAATCAAAGATGAAACTAATAAAACTAATGTATTAATTAATAACTATGGTTGTAAAACTCTTAATAGTAGTAACTCATTTAAATATGAATTTTCTGAAGAAGAATTAACTATTATAGATAATGAAATCAATCTAATCACACATGAAGACATTGATTATTATAATTTAAGTTTTTATGTAAAGATTACTGAAAGTCATAATAATGATTTATCTTTTAAATTATATTTAAATGATATATATAAATACAAGATGATTTTAGGAAATACTATTGCTAATACTTGGTATAAAGTAAATACTTTAGTTAATTTCAGAGAGTATTATAATGATGGTACAGTAGTAGACACTGAAAGAAAACTTAATAAAATAAGTTTATCAATAGATGGTTTAAATAGTGAAGAAAATATTTATATTGGCGATTTCAGAATGAGTATATCAAGCAAATCAAATAGTTATATTGGAGATGTAGAGCTAACAAGTGATATATTAATTAGTTATAACTGTGGTGATAAAACCATAGATAGTAATATTTCATCAAACTTTTATCTAACTGAAAAAGATATATTAAATACGTATAAGAGTAACTTCAGAAGTAATGGATTGTATAACTTAAGTTTATGCAATGGAACAAAACAAATAGAAGTTTCAAGCGTAAGCGTAAGTAATAATGACAAAACATCAGTTATTACTATTGATGATGATGGTCTATTAAATTATAAAACTATAATTAATGATTATATTGATGAATTTACAAATAGCATAGCTGAAAATAGAATAATGCTAACTACTGAAAATAATATTGAATATACGTATATTATTAAAACAACAGAAATATTAACAAAAGATTATAAATATAAAACTATCCAAACAAATACAAGCAAGTCAAAGTATAAAAAAGGAATGTTTATATCACTTGATAATCAAAATAGTGTTTCAATAAGAAATAATAATGATGAAGAAGTAGTTAAGAAAGATACTTTAGTTACAAAAGAAGCAGTATATGATGATTATGGCAACATTTTAAAAGAAAGTATGAAAGCTCCTAAAGAGAGTGATGAAACAAATCAAGAAGATAATACAGTAGAATGCGAAAAAATAGAAATTAATTATACTTATCATGAGATAGACGCTTGTAAACATGAAAAGCTAAAAAGCAAAATAGAAAATGGTATTAAAACTACATTTACTTATTATGATTATGGATTATTAGAAACAATTTCAAACGGTACATTAAAGAAAAAATATTATTATGATAAATTTAATGAAAAAGTAACAAAAGTAGAGTTTATAAATGCTAGTACAGATAATACTTTAGGAAGAAACATTATAAAATATGATAAAACTGGAAAAGTAAAATTATTAAAAAGTTTTTCAAATAATGAGTATAAGTTTGACAATAATTATTATGAAACTGAATTAAGTGTATATGAAAATTCAAGTAGAAGAAAATATAACAAATTTGATAAAGAAGATAATAATTATTATGTGTCAAATAAGTATTATGATAAAGATAATAATATTGTTAACAAAATAAACTATTTTAATAAATATGGTTTACCAGTAAAAGAGTCGATAAACCAAGACATAAATGGCAAGATTGAATTTACTTATAAAGAAACTCCATGGTCAGACTATGAAAAAGACTTATATAAAGTAAATGATAATGGAACTATTTACACATATATTTATGATCATTTTTATAATAGTTATCAAGAACATGTTGGTGAAAAATATAAAGTTTTAAATAATGTAATGGGAACTAAAGGGGTAACACTAGTAGATAGTGATAGTACAATCAGACAAATAATTGATAATAACAAAGTATATTATGCAAATATTGATGATTTGTATTACCTATACACATTGGATAATTTTGGAAGAGTCAAGTCTAAAAGTGGACCAGAATTTAAAGAAGATGAAATAAGTATAATAAAAAACTTTAAATATTATGACAATACCCAAAAATTAAAATATTTAAATTATGAACTCAAAACAAATGACGAAGATGAAAATTATAAAATTCATTATACATATGATTATGATGATTTAAATAATATTAAAAGTGTTATAGAGTCTGTTGAATCAGGAGAAACTTTAGATAATGATTATATAAATCAAATATCTAATGATGCTTATAATTATCATTATGATATTTTTAATAGACTTGATTATGAAATAAAGAACACAAATAAATATGATTATAAGTATGATACTAAAGGTGAACTTAGTGAAATATATTTAAATGATGCTTTAGTTAAGAAGTTTACATATACAAATGGATTACTTACAAAATATATTAAAGGGACTATTGAATACGATATTGAATATGATTTAAATGGAAATATTATTAAACTAGGAGACAAAGAGTTTTCATATGATTATAACAATAGACTAGAAAGTTATAAGTACAAAATATTTGACATAGATTATATAGTAAAATATAAATATAATTATAAAGGCGAAAGAGTAAAGAAAGAATTATATTTACTAAATGATAGCGAAGAAGTATTAGTTAGTACAGTTGACTTTTATGTGAATAATGGTATAATACTAGGAGAAGACATAACTAACTTAGATAGTGAAGAACAATCTATAACAAAATACAGATACTTTTATGATAAAGAAGGTATCACAGCATTACAATATAATGGCTCTAATTATCACTTTATTAAAGACTTATTAGGAAACATTACAAAAGTAGTACATGAGGGAGTAATCATAGGTGAATACTCTTACGATGCATGGGGAAACCAAACAGTAAAAGA
>CAZHQU010000200.1:0-3976 GCA_964534245.1 uncultured Coprobacillus sp. | reverse complement strand
GATATGACAATTGTAAATTAAGACAATTGTCATATCTTTTTAATTTGTTTAATAAATTTATAGTAAATTTAAGTATAATATGGTAAAATAAGATATAAGGAGAAATTTGTTATGGAAAAGAATGATAAAAAGTTAGATAATAATTTATTAGATGATGATAAAGTAGAAGAAAACTTAGAAGATAATCAACCTCAATTTATTATAGAAGGGGATGATCCTGAATTAGAAAATGAAAAAGTGGAAATTGAAACTCCAAAGTATGATGACGATTTAAATACATCTTTAACAGAAGATGAAGTTAATGATTTAGATATTGAAGAAATCGAAATCTTAATGCAAAAGATAGATGTTGAACTAGAAGAATATGAAAATATATTCCTAGCTGGACAAAATTCAGGAAAGACATATGAAGAAATTGTTGAGGATGGCTATAATGATGATGAATATAATCGATTAAAAGCTTTAAATAAAAAATTATTAAAGAATAAAAAAGCTTTAATGAAAGCTAAAAAAGAAAGTGGATTCTTTAGTAATGTACCAACAGTAGGAGCAGTGATGTTCATTGTTATATTATTGCTAACAATAATTCCAGTTGTTCCATTTTTGCCATTTGAAATAACAGTATTATTAGCAAAGGTAATAGGATCAATCACATCTAATTCAAAAGCTGCATTTATCCTCACAGCTATCCTATATGATATTATTCTATTATTAATAGAAGCTATATATGTAATTAGATTATATAAGAAAGGAAAAGACTCAATTGATAAGTTTAGAAACTTTAAATCAATGTTAGTTCTTGCAATTGTTAACTTAGTCATTGCAATTCCTGGAATTATTATGGTCTTTGTCTATGTAGGATGAAGCTAATAACATCAAGCAATAATTCTTATATAAAAGATTTAATCAAACTAAAACAAAAAAAGTATAGAGATATAAATAAATTATATTTAGTTGAAGGATATAATATTTTAGAAGAAGCTAAAGATTATGTTAAAACTATTTTAATTAGTGATAAAAATGATCCTAAGACAAAAGAGTTTATTAATAAATACAAAGACTTAGAGTATGTATTAGTAACAGATGAAATCATAAAGAAATTAGCTAGTACACAATCTCCTCAAGGAATAATAGGTGTCTGTAAATATAAAGAACCTATTGGAATCAAAGGAAATGTTGTTATGTTAGATGGTGTCCAAGATCCAGGAAACATTGGAACAATCATTCGTACAGCAATAGCTTTTAATTATGACACAATAATAATGAGTGAAGATAGTGTAGATATGTACAATGACAAAGTCATTAGAGCAACTCAAGGAGCTATCTTTAAAGTTAATGTAATCAGAACAGATTTAAAAATAAAAATAGAAGAACTAAAGAAAGAAAATTATTATGTTATTGGAACATCTTTAAGAAATGCTGTTAACTTAGATAAGTTAGATAAACCTAAAAAACATGTGTTAATCTTAGGTAGTGAAGGGAACGGCATATCTGAAGAAGTGCTAAATAAAACGGATATTAACGTAATAATCCCAATAAATAAAGAAATGGAATCTTTAAACGTTGGTGTTGCTTCAGGAATAATGATGTATTACTTGAATAAGTAATACTTTTTCTAAATATATATAACACATATATAAATAATCTCTAATTAGGAGAAAAGTATGAATTTAACGTATGAAAAATTATATGATGAAATAATGAGATATGAACCATTGAACGTTCAAGAAGAAACTGATAAGAAACAATTTTTATGGTTATTAGATAAATATAAAGAAAAAGCATTTGACAGAGAATTACTATTTGGGCACATCACCGCTTCAGCAATCATTCTTGATAAAAGCAGAGAATATATGTTAATGTGTTTCCACAATATCTATAAATCATGGGCATGGCTTGGTGGACATGCTGATGGGGAGTTAGATATGTATAAACTAGCCTTAAAAGAAGCTGAAGAAGAAAGTGGCCTTAAGGAATTAACTCCTATATTAGATACTTTCTCATCGATAGAAATTCTTGCTGTGGATAGTCATATGAAAAAAGGAAAATATGTTCCATGTCATTTGCATTACAATGTAACATATTTATTTGAGAAAGATATGAATTCAGTAATAAGAATAAAAGAAGATGAAAATAGTAATATTGGATGGATAAGTATAAAACATTTATATGATTTAGTAAAAGATGATCATGATATGTACACAATATATATGAAAAGTATAAATAGAACTAGAAATATATAGTAGACATTATATACAAAATGTGATACAATAATACCTGTAAAAAGCTATGTTTTAAAGGTTAATTGTTACTCTAAAGGACTTTTAATCAAAGTAGTGATTTACTACTCCAGGGGACCGGTAACTTTTATTTGCGCTTTAGAGATGTACGCGGAAATTAATTTTATAAAAAGAATTACCTATTTTTAAAGTAGGATCTTTTTATATGATTAGTTTCCGCTTTTTGTTTATTTAAAAATAAATTTTGAAAGGAGTAAAATAATGAATGAAAAATATGAATTAGTTAAATTTGTTGATGATGATTTTGAATTAGAAGTAAATGTAAGTCCAAAGGAAGAAACGATATGGTTATCTCTTAATGAAATGTCATCATTATTTGAACGAGACAGATCAGTAATTGGTAAACATATAAGAAAAATATATCAAGAAAATGAATTGTATGAAAATAGAACTAGAGCAAAAAATGCCCGACATCTGAATGATGGTAGAACTTTTCAAATAGATGTATTTAATTTAGATGTAGTAATTGCAGTAGGTTATAGAGTAAATTCAAAAAGAGGAACATTATTTCGTCAATGGGCAAACAAAGTGTTAAAGGAATATTTATTACAAGGGTATGTTATTAACAAAGAAAGAACACTTGTAACTAATGAAAATTATGTAAGACTTATTAATAAAGTAGAGTCTTTAGATGAAAGAGTAAGTAATATTGAAAATAATAATAAACCTCAAGAATTTAAAAACTCTCAGCTTTTCTTTGACGGACAGTTTTATGATGCATATACTTTAATACAATCATTATTTGAATCAGCTAGTAACGAGATTATAATTATAGACAACTATATCGACAGAACCATACTAGATAGATTAACATCTAAAAAACAAAATGTTAATGTAATTATATATACAGATAAAGCAAAATCAAAGATAACAATAAATGATATTAATTTCTTTAATAATCAATATGGTAATTTATCTATTAGATATACAAAGAAAGTTCATGATAGATATATAATTATAGATCAAATAAAACTATATCATTTAGGTCATTCCATTAAAGACCTAGGCAAGAAGATATTTTCTATAAGTGAATCAGATAGTAACATTATTCCTGAACTACTTAAAAATATATAATAAATAAGGGATGAGAAATATGAGCAAAAAATATGAATTAGTTAAATTTGTTGATGATGAATTAGAATTAGAAGTTAGTGTAAGTCCAAAGGAAATTACTGTATGGCTTACTCAAAAACAAATGGCAATATTGTTTAATGTTTCTGTTGACAATATTAGTTTGCATATTAAAAATATACTAAAAGAAGAATTAGATTATTCAGTTGTCGAGGAATCCTCGATAACTGCATCAGATGGAAAAAAATATAAAACAAAACTGTATAATTTAGATATGATTATATCAGTTGGATATAGAGTGAAATCTAAAAGAGGAGTTATGTTTAGAAAATGGGCTAATCAAGTTTTAAAAGAATATCTATTAAAAGGATATGCAATAAATGAAAATAGAGTAATAGTATCCAATGAAAACTATATAGAATTAACAAATCAAGTATTACAAATTAATAATAAAATCTATAATATTGAAACTGATATAAATAATAGATTAGTAAAATTAGAAGATAAAGTATTTGATAAATCATATGGTGTAAATAAAATATTCTTTGATGGACAGTTTTATGATGCATATACTTTAATACAATCATTATTTGAATCAGCTAGTA
>CAZHQU010000199.1:0-3991 GCA_964534245.1 uncultured Coprobacillus sp. | reverse complement strand
ATTTCTTTTCCGACTGAACTAAACAATAATAATAAAGTGTCTCTTAATTATTTAAATAATGAAGTTAAGATTTATTATGATGTAAATAATATTAATGGTAAATTAGATGAAAATATAAATCGAAATAATAAAAATTTAAAAGATAGAATTAGTTATGAAATAAATAATACTGAAAAAATAGAATATGTTGTTAATCAAGATTCTATTAAAGAAAATATAATATTAAATACTTATGTTTCAAATTATAAATATAGTTATTATATTGACACTGATTTAAGAATTGAAAGAATTAGTGATAAATTGTATTTTTATAATGATAGAGAAGAAATCTATGTGATGAATGAATATTATATGTATGATAAGAATAATAATTATTCATATGATATAGATTTTACTATTGAAACAATCGATCATGATACATATAAAATTAATGTTACGCCAGATGATGACTTTTTGAAAACTGCTAATTATCCAGTTATAATTGATCCGGAATTAGCAATAAGCGATGGCGGATATTTAGATTGTGCTTTTAATGTTCTAAGTTATGATATGAGTTCAAATACTATAGCATCTAAATCATTAAATAATTTTAGCATTGATAACAGAATTAGTTCTGATTTAACCGATGATTTAAAAGCATATTTTGATGTACTAATTCCGAAAACATATACAATTGGAAATGTTTATGATACTATTGGTAGAAACCAATTAATGTATGCAAATATTGTTTTACCAACAACTAGCACTAGTATAAATGGAGAAACAGAAATAGTATTAAAAGAAATTGTTGAGTATGATAATATAGAGCTTGACTATACAAATTCAGATACATTTGATTTAGATTTTATTGATAGTGAATTTATTCATAGTACGAGCGTATTTAATCATTCTTTTAATGTTTATAATCTAGTTAAATCGAAATTAGATTTGTTAGAATCAAGCGATGTACATTTAAAATTTGAACTTAGTTTATCGGGAAATAGTAATACTCAAGTTACTTATTCTCTTGGAGGAGATTTAGCAGGTTATAAACCTAAACTGGTCATTGGGTATTTGAGTGACGCAGGACTTGCAGATTATTATACATATGAAAACTTACCTATAAGCGATAACTCTAATGTATATATAGCTCATAATAGTGGTAATTTAACCTATATATATAATAACTATAATGATAATAATTTATTAAATCTTAGTCATATTTATAATGATAATAGAAAAAATATAAATAAAGGTTTTGGAAACGGATTTAGTATTAATTATAATGAATATATTACTACTTACTCCACAGACGAAAGATTATTACTTACAAAAGGTGATGGAAGAGAAGTAATATATTATTCAATTAATGAAGAAAATACTGAATATATTGCTGGTGATGGAAGTTGCGATAAATTAAGAAAAATATTTAATGATGAAGAAAGTTTAATAAATTATGAAATAGAAACATCTAGTAATGAGCTTAAAGTTTATGGTTCGTCTGGAAAACTATCTAAAATATATATGAATATAAATGATAGAAAAGATGGCGTTTGGGATGAAAATAGTAGATATATAACTTTATATTATAATTCTGATAATAAACTTTTAAAAGTTCAAGACTCTGAAGGAAATTATATTTATTTTACATATAATGATTTATTACTCACAGAAACGAAATATTATAAAAAAATAAATAATATTTATTTTAGTGGACCATATCTAGTTGAAAAAACTAATTTTATTTATGAGGATAACAATATAGTAAGTATTATTAATCATGAAAACCAATTTGAATTTGATATAGAATCGGATTGTTATACTTTAAATGAAACAGTTACAAAAACAGAAAATTTATTTTATGATAATAAAAATCATATTGTATGTGTCAAAGAAGTGTATACAAATCAAGAAAATGGATTCACTTTTACTTATGATAATCAAAATAGAGTTATAAATGCAAAAATTTATAGTAGCAAATTTGTTAATGGTGATTATTTAGATTTTAGTTATAATACTAATGGCAAAAAAACTATTATTAGTAATGGGTTAAATGAAAGTATAAGTTATACATTTGATGACTATTATCATACTATTTCTATTGAAGACACTAATGGATACACAACTTTTTATAAATATGAAGATATATATTATGATGATAATGGAATAGTAATTACTAAACCAAATTATAATTTAAATCATAAAGTAAAAGTTGAATCTAGTAGATTCAAAAATGTTGCAAATTTAATTAATAATCATGGGTTTGAAGTTGTTAGTGGAAATACAATTCCTGGGTGGGAAAAAGATATATCTAATCTATCTACAGCAACAATTGATTCAACCCTTGTTTTATATGGAACAAAAGTTTTAAAATTATATAAATCTCAAAACGGATCATGTAAAGTGTATCAAGATATACCAGTAAAAGCTAATACTGAATATATTGTAACTGGATATATTAAAAATACAAATTCCACTGGTGGAGCATATATTGATGTAACAGGCGTAGATATTACAGTAAGTAAAATTAGTTCAACTGAAAATATCTCAAATTCAAATGATTTTTGCGCTTTTGAATATAAGTTTAGAGCAGAGACTTCTGGTAAAGTTAGAATTAATTTAGTTAATAATTCGACTGGTTATGTTTATTTTGATAATATTCAAGTCAATACAAATTATTTAGATACTAGATATAATTATCTTAATAACTCTTCGTTCGAAAATGGAATAACATCATATAGTGGAGAAAACTATTTAATTGTTGATAATGATTATTTTAGTGGAAATTCATTGAATAAATCACTAAAACTTTTAAATTATGGTGAAATTAATCAAACACTAGATATTTATGGAAATGCAGGAGATACTTTAGTATTTGGAGGATATTGTTTTTATGAAAACTATACAGGAAGTGTTACGTTTAGTATAACTATTGAAACTAGTGAAAATATAATTACTAAAGAATTTACATTTGATGATAATGATAAAAACTCAAACTATTATATGGAAAAACTAACAATACCATATAATTATTATAGTATATTGCTTACAGTAAGAAATAACACTCATTCAAGTTTTGCATATTTAGATAATTTAGCAATCTTTAAAGAAGGATATGGAATAAATATTAGCTATACTGAAAGCGGTAAAGTAGAAGAAGAGTATAATGAAGTAACTAACGAAACAACTACATATGGATATGATGAAACAACTGATAATTTAGATAGTGTAGAAACAAATAAGTCTAAGACAGAATTAACATATAATGATAAAGAATATATCAATAGTATAAAAAATAATAATGTCACTAGTTCATTTGAGCTAGATGAAAATGGTAATATAGAGTCTATATCTATAACAGGAGAAAACTCAGAAGAGAGTTATAATAGCGGTAGTACTAGTTATAGTGACAATGGTTTATATCCAGAGACTAATATAGATATATATGGAGCGTTAACGACTTATACCTATGATTATATAAAGAATTTAGTTACTAATATTAATACTTCATACGTAGATGAAGATAAAGATATAAGCATTAATATAAATGAATCATATACATATGATAATAACGGTAATAAATTAACTGAAACAAAAACATCAGGAAACGATTCTAAAACAGTTGCTTATACATATGATGAATATGGGAATTTAGCTTCTATAATTGATAATAAAATAAAATATATATTAACATATAATGATTATGGAAACTTAGACAGAATAACTGTATATGATTTAGATGATAATACTAACACAGGGCTAGATTTAGTAAATTATAATTATATTAATGAAAATTCAGTTGATGAAAATAATGTATATACTGGAACCATAAATAATATTGAATATAATTATGGAGTAATGTATTTTGATTATAATAATCTAAATCAAATTGAAAAAATATATTATAATAGTAAAACTGCTGATAATTTAGTTTTAAGTTATTTGTATAATGATTATGGTGAAATAGCATCATACACAGATTATCTAGAAGATGTTACATATTATTATAATT
>CAZHQU010000198.1:0-3996 GCA_964534245.1 uncultured Coprobacillus sp. | reverse complement strand
ATGATATAATAAAAGTGTTAATAGAGTTAATTATATGGACTAAAATTAAATAGAATAAATGGGAGTTTTTATGAACAATAGAATAAAGAAAGTTATTGAAAGATTAGACGATGATTTAATAAAGATAATCACAGATGTAGAATTTGAAGTGAATGAATTTTTAGAAGATTTATACAATGATTACATTAATGAAATTAAAGAAGAAGGACAACCATTTGATGATGAAGAATTTTTATATTATGTAAAGGAACAAATAATGTCATTAAAATTTATTAATGAAACATTTTATGAAGAATTAGATAAAATTGAATCATCTCCGTTTGCTAAAATAAGAGCATATTTAAGTGATAGAACTGAACTGTATAGAGAACTTTATATACCAACATATTCACCGATATCAGAACTAGTATATGATGTATTAGCTAGTTTTGGCTGCATCAAAGGCTATGATTATAAAGTGAAATACAAAAATAATATATTCTATCCCAAGAAAATTAATATGAAAAAGTCAGGGAAAAGTTTAAATGCTGAAGAAGAGTTTTTAGATGATTACAATATTCATCTAGGAGATAGATTAACAATAATATATGATAAAGTATGGAAAATTAATGTAAAAGTTTTAAAAATAGAAGAAAAAGATAAATATTTAGATATATCACCTATACTTATAAAGTCAAATGGTCAAGATATATTAGAAGGTAAGCGTAAATTATTCGATTTATTAATGACAGAAAACTTTGAAGAAGTTAAGAAATTGTGTAAAACTGAAAAATATTATAATAAGATAATGAAGTATTACAATAAAAAGGATATAAATATCTCTCAAATAAAGTTTTTAAAAAGAATTGATGAAATTAGAAATCTATATGAAGATGAAGAATATGATTTATTAGATGATTTAGAACTTGATGAAATTTTAGAAGATATTAATGACGATGAATTATATAATGGTAATAAAACATATGAGATAGAAAAAGAAGAATTCCTTAAGGCAAGGGAAGAAAGAAATGAAAAGTTATTAGCAAAACCTCATATTAAAGAATATAAACACACAAAAGAAAACTTTGAAAACATATTATTTACTTTAAATAAATTTTTAGAAAAACATCAAGAATATTATTTTAGCAAACTTGTTAATTTATTAAAGAATCGTAATAATGATATGTCAGAAAATATCAGATTTGAATCATTACCATTACACGAATCTAATTACAGCTTAATTATGTCCTGCATGATATATCCAAGTACAAAAGAATTTGAATCAGTATCGGAAAGATTTAAGAAGGATAAAGTCTTTAAAGGAGCAGATTTTAGAATGTTAGAAACAATGATAAGATCTAAACTAGGGTTTTATCAAGTGATAGGTTATGATTATAATAATGCTTATGTATATTTAAAAGATGTAATGACTGGTGAAGAAATAAAAATAATTGATTTAAATCTATCATATGGTCTTAATAGCATAGAAGACAAATTATATATACTTATTAGAGTTTTTAAAACAAGGAATTTCAATTTTGCTTATGATCCTGTAGCTTTGTTTGATGATGATGAGGTACAAAAATTTATACAATTAATTAAGAAAAACAAATATATGCCAATAGAATTATATTTCTTAACACTTCTTATTAGAGAAAAACAAATGAAATAATAACAAAATATTAAGTTATTGATTTTTTATCAAATACCATTTAACTTTTTTAATATTTATTATTCTTAATCTGCTAATTAATTTATTTCATCATTCCTTTATTCTTAGATTAGACATATTAAAGAATATCAATTAGTACAGACCAATTGTAATGTATTAGGAAATTGAAATATACTTAATGAAATCAAACTAGAATTAATGTATGAAGAGATTGTTAAAGGATTTAATAGCAAAATAGGAGTAAATTTATTTAAGAAAATAACAAATTTTGCACAATTAATCAAACAAGGCGAATGCAATGTAATGGGAATTTGTTTAGCAATAACATAAGTTATTATGCATGTGATGTTACATTTCATGAAAAAGGATTAAATTATGGACCAAAAAATGAAACTATATTTAAAGTTGTGTCTAAATGTGTGAGAACTGCATTCTGTTTATATGGATTTTTCGATACAACAAAAGCTGAAATTATATTTGCTACACCTTTTGCATCGGATAAAATCAAAACAGAAATTGATAAATATCTAATGCATATAGAGAATTATTTTAAATCTAAAGGTTTAGATTACACATTTAAAATGATTAGTGATGATGCATATGTGATTGAACATCAATCAAAAAAACATATTATTATTCAACAAGCTATGTCATTAGCAAATATTCCAATATTATCAAGTGGAACTAAATATGGAATTAATATAGCTAATCTTTTATATAGTATTAAAACACATAGATATAGTACTTATTTAATAGATGAACAATTCTCATATGTAAATTCAGATGTTGAAGCCGCAATGTTAGCAACCATGGCTTCATTACTTGGCCCAAATGAACAAATATTTTTTACTACACACAATACAGATATTCTTTCTTTATCTTTTCCGTTTCATTCATTTTATTTCCTAAATAAAATTGAAAATAAAATCACAGTTTAATGTGCATCTGACTTTGAAAATAGAAATAATATATCTGTTAAAAATTTATATGATAATGATGTATTTAGAACAGCAACAGATGTAAGTAAAATTTATAACTTTGGAGATAGTGATGAATAATTTAATCTTTCACTATTATGTTGAAGGTGAATGTGAGAAAAAATTAATTGATGAACTGAAAAAAATTGGTGAGAGTTGAAGAAGAAAAGTTATTTATTGAAAAAGGCGCTAAACTTGCTCCAATCAAAAAATTAACTGTAAAAGGATGACTAGCTGCTAGAGAATCTGTAAAGATGAATGGTCATATCACTGAAGAAGAGATTCCATGTAATTCACCGTCAATGGCCGCCGCAATTGTTTGTGGGCATAACAAGAATGGATGGGACGCATGGAAGAATGCTCAAGGAGAAACAATAGATATTTACAGGAAAAATATAAGCAAATATGTAGATGAATAAAATCATAATTTTATTTTATATATGAACAGTTTCATTAGTCGTTATTGGTATATATAAATTGATAACATTTATTAACTAATAAACATATAATTTAAGGAGAATTAAATGAAAATAAAAATACAAAGATATGACTGGACTAAAACAGTATTTAGGCTAATAATAAGTTTTACCTTAATAATTGGTATTGAATTATTAACATTTTATTTTTTTGAAAAAGAATATAATGCTGAAGAGAATTTAATTACAATTTATGGTAATGTTACAGAAATATCTTTTGATGAAGACGATGAACAGTTTTTGTTTAAGATTGATTCCTCTGAAAAGATATATACTGGTTCTATGCAAAGAGAAGAAATAATTAATTTATCAAAAATATTAAAAGAAAACAATAGTGTTGAATTAGTTGTTTCAAAAAGACTAGATAATGAAGAAGTAAGAATAATTAAAGCAAAAGTAAATGGCGAATATATTATAGATTTAACTGAATATAATATAAATACTTATCGAACATTTTTAATCATATCAATAATATTGTTAACAATATGTGTAGTGACAATTATATTGAATATAATAATTGCTAAGAAAAAGTATTATAAAGAAGTAGATTATTTAGAATTCTATTTACCATTTCAAGCTACATCTTATATAAACAAAAAAAGTATTAATATAGATGAATTAGAAAAACGAAAGATTAAAATAGTATTTGGATATATTGGTTTTGTTGTAATATTAATGATAGGTATCTATATATTTGGTTCACGTTTTCCAGACTATCCTCATATCATAATTCCAATTGTTGTTGTATTAATGGCATCAGGAACATATCTTTTATTTAGGCTAACTGTAATATACAAATCAACAGATGAAAACATTAAAGAGTTTGTGACATTATATAAAAAATACTTAAATAATGAAATTAAATATAAGGAATGTGAACCTAATAAACATC
>CAZHQU010000197.1:0-4002 GCA_964534245.1 uncultured Coprobacillus sp. | reverse complement strand
CGGTCGTTGTCCGCCTTCGATCTGATTTTTCCGGGAATCAGGATTCCCGGATCCACCATAAGTAATTGGAAAGATTTTTGAATCTTAAGTTCTGTACGTGTATCTATTGATGAAGTTGCTTCATCTAGTATTAACATCGGAGGCATAGTAAGCATAATTCTAGTTATACAAAGAAGTTGTTTCTCACCACTTGACAAATTATCAGCTTGAGCGTTAATCACTGTATTATAACCATCTTTTAACTTCTCAATAAAATAATGCGCATGTGTTGTTTTACTAGCTTCTATTACTTCCTCAAGTGTTGCGTCAGGTTTACCCATTTTAATATTTTCTAAAATCGTACCAGATTTAAGCCAAGTCTCTTGTAATACCATACCATAGTTTTCGCGTAAAGACTTTTTGGTAATATCTTTAATTTCAGTACCATCTATATAGATTTCACCACTAATAGGATCATAAAATCTCATTAATAAATTAATAATAGTTGTCTTACCAGATCCAGTTGGTCCCACAATAGCAACACGCATACCTTTAGTAATATTTAAATTTAAATCTTCGATTAATCGCTTTTCTCTATTATATGAGAAATAAACATGAGCTAAATCAATATTCCCTTCAACATTATTAATTGGCTTAGCAAGTCTATTAACTAATTCTACATCTTCATTAATTAACTCTATAACTCTTGCACCACAGACATATGCATTATGAAGTTCAGTAATTACACTAGATATTTCATTAAATGGTTTCATATATTCTTTAGAATAACTTAATAAAGTTGTTAGCATACCAACTGAAAGAATCATTCTCATTGGCTCATTTATTATAATTAATGAACCTGTTAATGCACATACAGCATAAATAATCGAATTAACAAATCTTGTTGAAGGATTAACAGTACTAGAATAGAATACAGCGTTAAAAGATGCATCTGATAAATTATCATTTAACTTTGAAAAATCATCAATATTTTCATCTTCATGTGAGAATGCTTGTACAACTTTAACATTAGAAATCATTTCATCGATAAAAGATGTTTGATTAGCTCTAGCTCTTGATTGATCAACATAGTATTTATGAATATGAGATGCAATAAATCGCGCAACAAAGATTGATATTGGAGTTAAAACAACTACTATAATAGCAACTAACCAGTTAATTGTTAACATAAATATGACAGTTCCAATAATTGTAATTACTCCAGAAAATAACTCAGTAAATCCCATTAATAAACCATCAGAAAATGTGTCAACATCAGTAATAATTTTTGAAACAATTTCACCAAATGGATGGGTATCAATATAACACAATGGCAAATGAATAATAGTTTTAAAAGCATCTCTTCTTATATCTCTTACAATATTAGATGTTAGAATATTATTAATAATTCCTAATAACCATTGAGAAATAAAAGTAACTATTATTAGAATAACTATTATTAAAGCATTTTTAGATATAATATCAAAATCAACATATTTTGATGTAATAGCATCAATTGAGTCACCAATTAATACTGGAACAAATAAAGTCGATACAACGGATACTAATGCTAGAAATAATACTAAAGTAACATAATACCAATACTTTTTAATATATTGTAACATTAAATGAATAGTTTTCTTTGTACTTAATTTACTTTTTACCATACTATTCATCTCCTTTCTTAAATTGAGAGTTATAAATCTCAAGATAGATTGGAGAATTTTTCAATAATTCATCATGTTTACCAATTCCTACAACTTTACCATTATCTAATACAATTATTTTATCAGCATTAACAATTGAACTAGTTCGTTGACTTACAATAAATGTTGTTGGTGGGTTTTTCATATTATTAATTGCTTTTCGTAATCTTGAATCAGTTAAGTAATCAAGTGCAGAAGCACTGTCATCTAAAATTAGTACTTCTGGTGAATTTATTAATGCTCTAGCAATACAAATTCTTTGCTTTTGACCACCTGAGAAGTTTTGTCCATTTTGTTCAACAACTGAGTTTAAACCATCAGATTTACTTTTAATAATATCTAATGCTTGAGCAATTTCTAATGCATCATACATTTCAGCATCACTTGCATTTTTATTTCTCCATTTTAAGTTGGAAGCAATTGTACCTTTAAATAATACTGACTTTTGAGGAACAATTCCAATTGTTTCTCTTAACTCAGGAAGTTCATAACTATTAACATTCTTACCTTTATAGTATATTTCACCTTCATTAGGGTCATAAAAATGTGGAAGTAAATTAATTAACGAACTCTTACCTGAACCTGTACCACCGATGATACCGATTGTTTCTCCTTTATTAACTTTAAAAGAAACATTTTCTACAGCATAGCCACTTGCATTGTTATATTTAAATGACACATTCTTAAATTCAATGAAAGCTTCACTTAACATTTCATCAGTTTTGTTAGTAAATTTTAATGTTGATTCAATATCAAGTGTACTTGCAATTCTGGATGCACTTGCTAAAGCTTTAGATAAAGTAATTATTAAATTAGCAAGTTTAATTAACTCTACTAAGATTTGGCCCATATAATTATATAAAGCTAGAACATCGCCTTGTAATAAAATTCCACCTTCTACTTCTTTTCCTCCAATATACACAACTAGGATAATACCAATATTAATAATTACATATGTTAAAGGATTTAATAGTGATGAAAGACTACTTACTTTCTTTTGCTTTATAGCTAAATTATTAAGATTTTCTTTGTATTCTATAAATTCATCTTCTTCATTGTGAAATGCTCTAATTACTCTTGCACCTTGAAGATTCTCTCTTGTTTGTTTCACAACATCATCTAAATTATCTTGAACATTTTTAAATTTCTTTTTAGTTATTAATAAAATTGCAAATACAATAATAAGTAATATTGGAATAACAACTAAAAAGACTAATCCCGCTTTTACATTGACAATCATTGCCATTATCAAAGCACCAAAGACAACAAATGGAGATCTTAAGAATAACCTTAAGAATAAATTAACCCCATTTTGAACCTGATTTACATCTGATGTAATTTGAGTAATCATACTTGATGTACCCATTTTATCTATTTCATAATAAGATAAAGTTTGCATCTTTTCAAATAATTTTTGTCTTACTTCTTTTGAAAATCTTGTGGCTGCTTTTGCACTGAAGTATTGAGCAGTTATTGAACATATTAATCCTACTAAACCTAATACAATCATAATGCAAATCATTAGAATAATATGAGGAACACCACCATCACCATTTATTCCATTGTCTATTATACTTGCTACTACTAATGGAACAATTAGTTCAAATAAAGCTTCTAATAATTTAAATAAAGGTCCAAGTATTACTTCTTTCTTACTATTTTTTAAGTATTTTAATAATTTTTTCATTTCATATCTCCCCATATAATATAATGGTTTTAAAAGGAATAGGTTATTCCTATTCCCAATCTTTACATACGTCTATCCACATTAAATAATTTGAGTATTTTTCAAGTTCTGGAATAGTTAACTCAATTGCACTATTACTACTTCCACATGCTGGAAAAACAGTTTTAAATCTTTGTAATGATTTATCTAAATAAACTTTTACTCCTTCATTAATTCCAAAAGGACAAACACCGCCAACTGCATGACCAATTTTATCTAAAACTTCATTAGCAGTAAGCATTTTAGCTTTTTTTTGAAAGAAAGCTTTATATTTAGGATTATCAATTTTCGCATCTCCTGCAGTAACCACTATAATAGCTTCATCATTTACATTAAATGATAAAGATTTAGCAATTCTGCATGGTTCACAATTTAAGGCTTCAGCAGCAAGTTCAACAGTCGCACTTGAAACATTAAATTCTAATATTCTTTCTTCAATATTAAAAGATTTAAAATATTCACGTACTTTAGCTATTGCCATAATCCACCATTATTTATTTAATTTTTCTAGCGCTTCAATTATTTCGCTTAATAGTTTATCATCTAATTTTTCAATTTCACCGTTATCACATAATTTAGCATATTTTGGTG
>CAZHQU010000196.1:0-4022 GCA_964534245.1 uncultured Coprobacillus sp. | reverse complement strand
GTTGCAACTAAGTTTTCAGCAAGACGGGTGATTTTGTCATATATTTTTTTAGCTGTCACTTCCACGTTCTCGTCAGTTAAATGATAAATAACTCCTAATCCAAAGGATTTATCCATTCCGTATTTGCAAACAATACTTTCAGCAATGTTTGTTGAAGTAGCTAAATCAGACGAAGCACCTGAACTAACACCTTCTTCATCACCATAATAAACTATTTCGGCTGCTCTACCAGCAAGGCATATTTTAATTTCATTTAGCAATTCATTCTTCGTATATCCTTGCTTGTCTTCACTAATTTCATCAAATAAGTAACCACCATAATTTCCACGAGAAACAATTGTTAAATAACTTGGTTTATTACCTACTAAAAAACTAACTAGAGCATGACCTGATTCATGTATTGCAATACGTTTTAGGTAATCCTTATCTGTATGTTTAATCTCACCAGAAATAAATGTTTCAAAAGCAAATTCTAAAATCGAATCAGTAACTTTTAATGAATTCTTTCTTATTGCTTCACGTTTACTAAATTCAATAACTAAATCAAGTGTAGCTAAACTCATACTAGTAGACCTTACCGCTAAATTTTCGATTTCATCATTAGAAATATCGAATAATTTATGGTCGCTTGCTCTCATTTCTAAATATTGTTTTCTTTCACTTTTATTAGGTAAATCAATATAGATCTTTCTGTCAAATCTTCTTAGTAAAGCCCCATCTAATGATTTAGGATCATTTGGATCAACATTATAGTTTGTTGCAGCAAGGACAAAAACAGGTTTAGGAGTTTCATTACTGAATCCATCCATTTCAGTTAAAAATGCCGTTAGTACATCTCCTTTATCATCATTATTCTTAATTCTGTCCTTAGCAATAACATCTATTTCATCAACAAAAATAATTGATGGAGCATATTTACGAGCTAATGCGAAAATCTTATGAACAAATTCAGCACCTTCACCCACATGTTTTTTAATAAATCTATTACCTTCAATACTAATAAATGTAACTTTGCTTTCTCCAGCCATAGCTTTAGCAAGTAATGTTTTACCAGTTCCCGGTGGACCATATAATAAAATTCCTTTAGGCGCTTTTACACCTTTTCTCATAAACTTTACTGGATTTAACAGATAATCAGTAAAGTATTTTAATTCTTCTTTAGCGTCATTAGCACCTATCACATCTGAAAATTTTAGATTAGGGCGTGATATATCACTTAATAAATTATCTGAATCACCTGTATCAGGAGCAAAAATTAGACTTAAATCGTAAAGATCAATTGTAGCTACTTTTCCATCAGCAGAAATACGTTGAGCTGATTTATAAGATAAAACTTTATTAGTTTTAGCTAGTTCTATTATATTACTTTTAACAAATTCATTAATACATAAATTCGAAATTTGATTTACAAATTCATTATTATCATTTAAATATATAAATCCCTTTGCACCAAGTTTTGAGAATGAAATAATCTCTTCATTTGACAAAACAGATTTATCTTCAAGTAAAGCATAAACTGGTTTATCAAATTTAGATAAAACTAAATGCATAAATTCCATACCTAATGACTTAACATCTTCCAAATTTAGAACATCAACATTATCTTCTGCACCATATAATATATCACATAGAACTATTGTAATATCATTATTAAATAATATATCTTTAGCCTTTTCTAAATCATCAGCGAAATGAAACTTAATATCGGTATTAAATGCTTCAATAGTTTTTTCTACTTCTTTTTCAGAATAAACAAGTACTTCCATAGGTTTATCATTTGAAAACAACTTATTTATTGATGCATTATTATCAAATTTTATATTATAATTAATTTTTTCCAATGTATCAAAAACATTCGAATCATTATCAGTTAATCTAAATAATTCAAATAATTCAGTGTGGAAGAAAGTTTGTGTTTTACCTGTTACATTTCTAGCATCAGCTTTTCCGCCTTGAGAGAATAAAATAACTGAAGGAATATTATAATCAAAAGCAATATTATAATCCATTTTTTCTTTGAATTTATCAGCATATTTATTTAATTCATTATCAATAATCTTTAAAAGATTATGAGGTTCAAGATGATTAAACATAATAACATTACCACCAGAAAATCTTGAAAGAATTGCTGAAGGGAATAAAGGTTCATGTGTTACAGGATTAATATCTACAGATAAACTGTTTAGAATCTTTTTTTTAGGTTCTAAAGATAAATTAGTATTTGGTGTAACACTTTCATATAGTGTTTTACCTGCATTTGTAGTCATAATAATAATACAATCAGATAAACTTAATTCAGAATCAGTAAAATTATCTCTAATTCTACCAGCATCTAAAATTTGTAAGAATAAATGAATAATAGTAATATGAGCTTTTTCAATTTCATCAAATAAAATTACAGATTTTGGATTATTTTCTAAAAACGAAGTGAAATTACCTCTTTTTCCATCCTTATATACATTATCCGAACCAATAAATTCAATTGAAGCTTCTTTATCGCAATATTCACTCATATCAAATCTTCCATACGGTAAATTTAATTCTTCAGCAAACTGACTAGCTAAATATGTTTTACCAACCCCTGGAGGACCAGCAAATAAAAATGCAGCTTTTGGTTTATTTAAATCTTTATTTAATTGTTCCTTAAGTTCAGCATGGAAATATCCATTAATTAGTTCATCAATTACATAATCTTGGCCAAAAACTTTCCTTAATAAACTATCTCTAATTCTTTTTGTATTATTAATAGTTTCTGAAAGTTGATTTTTATTATTTTCAAAATTGTTCTCAGTTAAATTTTCTGAATTATTAGATTCTTCAGTATATAAACTATCTAAATCTGATTCATCGTTTTCTTCATTTTTTTTATTATTTTTAGTATTAAGATTTTCAAAAGTTTTTAAAAAACTCTCAAATTCTTCATCATCAAAAGGTTTTTTATTCGATTTATTTTTCTCTTCACTTACAAGTTTGTCAAAGTCAATTTCTTCTTCGTTTTTAATTTCATCCTCAACAAACTCATTTTTAAACCATTCATCAAATGTTATAGGGCCATTAGATGAATTAATAATTAGATCAGAATTTTCTTTTGACCCATCCGAAGAATCATTATCATCATATAATATTTCCTCTATAATTTTTTCTATATCATCAAGTGTGTCATCCTTTTCATCTTCTAAATCATCATTAGATTCATTTGAATTATTATGTAAATCTTCTTCTGATTCAACTAAATCACTTAAAAAATCTAAATAATTTGCATATTCATTTTCATCAAAACTGTCTTTGTTATTTTCATATTCTTTTCTTGACTTATCCAATAATTCAGAAATAAAATCACTTGGATTTTCAAAGATTTTTTCTAAATAATCTTTAGCTTCAATAGATGTTCCAAAATTAATATATAAATCATTTTTAATAAAGAATTTTAACTCAACAAAGTCATGTTCAGATTGCAAATTACAATAATCATCAGAATTAATTTCGTTAAGTAATAATGTTCTAAAAGATTCTAAACTACGTATGTGACCATATAACATATGTTTAATTCTTAAAGTTTCATCTTTTAATGATTCAGTATCGATACTTATGTCTACAAGTTGGTTAATTCCTGTAACATAATTAATACATGCTAGTAAAAAGAAATTAACTGAAATAGAATGATTATTTATTCCAGCAAGTTCATTAGAATAATTTAATATGTGATTTAATAATTTTGTGTTCTTTGCCATAATAACAGCTCCTCAGCTTTGTTATTATAACATTTTAAATAACATTTTACAACAATAACCAAACTAAAATTGTCGATAAAATAAAACTAAATATATTAATAACAACTCCATATTTAATAATATTATATAAATCGTTAATTTTATATAGACCTAAATAGAAAGTTATAATATAAATTGAAGCATCACTTACATAATGAATCATAGTACTTAAAATAGAAATAAAACTATTTTCACCATATAAAGTATAGCATTCTAACATTATACTCATTGACGATGATGATGAAACAGGAC
>CAZHQU010000195.1:0-4052 GCA_964534245.1 uncultured Coprobacillus sp. | reverse complement strand
AAAAAAAGACTATTTTTTGATAAATTTATTTTTTTTTGAAAATTTCCTATTTTTTTAAATTTAGTAATTATATTTATGTAATTTAGGGTATTTATATATAATTAAAAATAAAAAAAGACAAAGTTTTTAGGCTTTGTCTTAATAAATTTGAAAAGTAGTATATTATATAAGCAAAGTTTATTTATTAGAGGTATTCTAATATCAACTACTTATCGATGCATTATTAATTATAAAAAACTTTGAATATAATCTGTAATCTTATCAAATCCAAATTTCTTATCGGATGATGTAAAAAAGACATCATTTTCTGTACAATTAAGTTTTTTATAGATATTTTTCTTTCTTTCATAAAGTTTACTATTTCCAACTTTATCAGTTTTTGTAGCGATAACTTTAATAGGAAAATTATGATATTTTAAAAATTCATACATTAAACAATCATCATTAGTAGGACCAACTAATGTATCAACCAGTAAAAATGATGTTTTAAGATTAGGATTATCAAATAAGAATTCTTCAATATACTTACCATAATCTTGTCGTTCTCCATATCCACGAGATGCATACCCATACCCAGGAGCATCAACTAAATAGAAATTTTTATCTATCAAAAAGAAGTTCATGGTTCTAGTTTTACCTGGTTTTGATGAAGTTTTTGCTAAAGTTTTGCGATTTGTAAGCGCGTTTATTAAGGAACTTTTTCCTACATTAGATCTACCTAAAAACACAAATTCAGGCAAATTATTAGTGTTAGGATATTGTTTTTTAGCAACTGCACTAATTATATATTCACATGTCTCAAACATAGATATTCTCCTTTCTCCCTGCAAGCAGGGGGATGTATTCTATAAGCCTTGTTCTGTACGCATTTCTGCGTGGTAATCATTTATCTCTGACAAAGTCAGCCCTCAATTAGGTTCATTTTCCCTTGAGGATTCCCCTACCAAAATTTGGGTTTCTAGCTTATGGGGTTTACCGCGTTTCACCACTTTCGTTTCCGAAAGTATCGTCTCTGTGGCACTTTATGAATCTTTATCCATTTTACAGGATATCAATTCGCCATCACTTCCAAGTGTCTCATTTTATTAATTATATATGAGCATAATCACTACCGCATCTCAGCTGGTGCTAGCAAGGACTTTCCTAACAGTTACACTGCTCGATTACCCGAATACTTATATATTATATCAAATTATTTAAAAAATATCTATACAAATTATAAAGTTATTACTTAATTAAATTATGTTAAAATTTATTATTAATAATTAGGCAATGAAAAAATTCCCTTTTAAATAATACGCAAGTGGATATGTCTTTAAAAAGCAATAATATGCAAGTAAAAAAATTATATAAATAAAACTGGCACATAATATGCCAGTTTAGATTTCATTTATAGATAAAATTCTATTCAGATTTTGGTTTTTTAAATTCCTTTTTCTTTTTAGAATCTTTATCTTCTTTTTTGTTTTCGTAAGCTTCTTTAGTTGCTAAGTTAACTCTTCCTTTGTCATCAATTTCAGTTACGATTACCATGATTTCATCTCCGATTGCTAATACATCTTCAACTTTATCAACTTTCTTTGCTGAAATCTTAGAAATATGTAATAAGCCTTCACAGCCTTCCCATAATTCTACGAATGCACCGAATTTTTCTAAACGAGTAACTTTACCTAAATAGTATGTTCCAACTTCAGGAGAGCGAACAATGTTAAGAATCTTTTCTTGAGCTTTCTTAATCCATTCCATATCAGAATGCATAATGTAAACTCTACCATCTTGTTCAATATCAATCTTAACATCATTACATGTGTTAATGATCTCAGTGATAACTTTACCACCAGCACCAATAACTTCTCTAATCTTATCTGGATCAATTCTGAATGAAACAACTTTTGGAGCATATGGACTTAACTCATCACGATAAGTTGGAATTGTGTTAAGCATGTGACCTAAGATAGTCATTCTACCTTCTCTAGCTTGTGCTAAAGCTTCTTTTAAGATTTCTTTATTAATACCTTCAATCTTAATATCCATTTGTAAAGCCGTAATACCATTCTTAGTACCAGCAACTTTAAAGTCCATATCACCATAGTGATCTTCCATACCTTGGATGTCAGTTAAGATAGTATATTTATCTCCATCACTAATTAATCCCATAGCAATACCAGCAACAGGTGCCTTTAGAGGAACACCAGCAGCCATTAAAGCCATAGTACCTGCACAAATAGAAGCTTGAGATGAAGAACCATTTGATTCTAAGATTTCACTTACAACACGGATTGTATATGGGAATTCTTCTTCGCTTGGGATAACTTGAAGAATTGCTCTTTCACCTAATGCACCATGACCAATTTCACGACGGCCAGGAGAACCATAACGACCAATTTCACCAACAGAGAATGCTGGAAAGTTGTAGTGTAACATAAATCTCTTACCTTCTTCTTGTCCTAAACCATCAATGATTTGATATTCATTTAAAGAACCTAATGTAACAACACTTAATGCTTGTGTTTGACCACGAGTGAATAATGCTGATCCATGAGTTCTTTCAAAGATATCAACTCTTGAAGAAAGAGGTCTAATTTCATTAACTTTTCTTCCGTCAGGTCTTACTTTATCTTCAGTAATTAATCTACGAACTTCATTAGCAACGATTAATTCTAATAATTCTTTAACATATCCGATCTTTTCATCTAAATCTTCATCATTTTTCCATTTAGCTTCAAGTTCTTCTAATGTTTTTTCATTAATTTCATCAATCTTAGCATATCTTTCTAGTTTTTCTTCGATAACTACAGCATCTTTTAAAGCTTGTTCTGCCATACTACGAACTAAACTATCGATTTCTTCAGGAACTTTATGTAATTCAACTTCAACTTTTTCCTTACCAATTTCCTTTTTGATTTCTTCTTGGAATGCACAAAGTTTCTTAATTTCTTCATGTCCAAACATTAAAGCATCTAACATATCTGCTTCAGTAACTTCTTTTGCACCAGCTTCAACCATATTAATAGCATCTTTTGTACCAGCTAAAATTAAGTTGATATCTGATTGTTCTAATTCTTTAACAGTTGGGTTAATAATTAATTTACCATCAACACGACCAACAACAACACCAGCGATTGGGCCATTGAATGGAATATCAGAAATAGTTAATGATAAAGATGCACCTAACATTGCGGCCATTTGGCTTGAATTATCAGGGTTAGAACACATAACTGTATTAATAACTTGAACTTCATTACGGAATCCATCAGGGAATAATGGTCTTAAAGGTCTATCAATTAATCTTGAAGTTAATGTTTCAAACTCAGATGGACGACCTTCTCTTCTTAAAAATCCCCCAGGAATCTTACCAGCAGCGTATAATTTTTCTTGATATAAAACTGTTAATGGGAAGAAATCTCCAGTACCTTTTTTAGCACTAAAGACACTTGCTGATAAAACAGCAGTATCATCAAATCTAACCAAAACTGAACCATTAGCTTGTTTAGCTAATTCTCCAAATTCACAAACAAACTTACGATCACCTTGGATATATTCAAATACCTTTTTTTCGCTCATTTTAAATGTTTCTCCTATTTAATAAATTTATTTATTACCATTTGATTTAATTACATTATTAAAAAGGGTAAATAGTTTACCCTTGTTCTCCATAGAATTATTTTCTTAAATTTAATTCTTTAATAACTTCACGATAAGAAGCAACGTCTTTATTACGTAAGTAGTTTAAAAGGTTACGACGATGACCAACCTTCTTTAATAAACCACGACGTGAATGGAAATCATGTTTGTTATCTGCTAAATGTTCGTTTAAACGATTAATTTCAGCAGTTAAAATAGCGATTTGAACTTCTACAGAGCCAGAATCGTTAGCTGATTTACCAAATTTTTCAACAATAAGTGCTTTTTGTTCTTTTGAAATACAAGACATTTTTAAAATCCTCCTAAATTTAATTTTCACCTACAACATAGACATGCGTTGGAGAATCGCATATCAAAGCCCTAGGAACATTATATATTATACCACATTTTCATGATAAATTCAACAT
>CAZHQU010000194.1:0-4056 GCA_964534245.1 uncultured Coprobacillus sp. | reverse complement strand
GCTTGATCTCTGAAAGCATCCTCCAATTTCATTGGAAATCTTTTAAACTTTTAAGTTTTTATTTTGATATATTTTAAAAAAAATTATATTTCTTTTCTTTTATTTAATAAAATGTTATAATTAGGTATTAAATGAGGTGAAAATGTGAAAAAAATAATTAAAGTTTTAGTTTTATTTATTATAGTTGTTGTTTTATTTGCATGTGAAAAATCTTATAAAGTTACTTTTAAAGATAGTAATGGAAATGTGTTACAAGAAGTAGAAGTTGTGAAAGGATCTGAAGCAACTGGTCCATCTATTACTCCTCCTGAGGGTTATGAATTTGTTGGGTGGAGTAGTAATGTATCATGTGTTACTAGTGATCTTGAAGTAACTCCTGTTTTTGAAGTTATAAAATTAAATGTTGTATTTAAAGATTTAGAAGGAAACGTAATATCAAGTGTCGTTGTTGATTATAATACTAATGCAACTGCTCCTAATGTTCCTGCTATTGAAGGAAAAACATTCACTGGTTGGGATAAATCTTTAGAAAACATTAAAGAAGATTTAGAAGTGAAACCTATTTATGATAATGTGTTATTAGATGTAGTATTTAAGGATTTAGAAGGAAATGTAATTTTAACTGAAAAAGTTGAATATGGTAATGCTGCTACAGCTCCTAATGCTCCTGTTGTTGAAGGGAAAACATTCATTGGTTGGGATAAAGATTTATCAAATATTGTTACCAATTTAGAAGTTAAGCCTGTTTATGAAGTTGCTAAGTTTACAGTTACATTTAAAGATAAAGATGGTATAGTTTTATCAACTGAAACTGTTGAGTATGGGCAAACTTCTAATGCTCCAAAAGCACCAGTTGTTGAAGGATATGAGTTTATTTCTTGGGATAATTCATTTGAAAATGTAAAAGATAATATTGAAGTAAATGCGATTTATGAATTAAAACAATATACTGTTACTATTATGACATCATTAGGAGATACTATTAGTGTCATAGAAGTTGAACATGGAAAAACATTAGATGATATTATTCCTGTTGATATTGAAGGCTATCAATTTATTAAATGGAGTGAAGAAGGAGTTGTTATTACACAAGATACAACTATTATAGCTGAATATGAAGCTTTGACTTACTCAATTAAATATTATGATGGTGAAAGTGAATTAGATTTAGAACCTAAAACACATACATATAATACAATTACAAGCTTACCAAATTATTCTAAAGAAGGTAAATTCTTTGCTGGATGGTTTGAAAAAGGTAAATCAGATAAAGTTGTAAGTTTAGGTTATAATGTATCTGGGGACAAAGAATTTGTTGCAAAATGGGAAGATTTACCTAGTTATAAATGTCCAGTTGGAACATTTACATTTAAGAGTATTAAAAGTGGTCCTCATTCATCAAATCCAAATTTAATAATTTATCAACCTGATTTTACTAATAGCGGTGCTCCTAATACAGGTGTTACATCATATAACTGGTCTACAGGAGATAGTAAAGTAGCTACAATTTCTACATATTCAACAATTTCTATTGTATCTAGTGGTGTTACATATATTAAAGCTGAACTTAAGAGCGACCCAACAAAAGTTGGTTATGTTTTAATTAAAACATCAACTGATGGAGTTGTTGCTGTGACTGAAGCTGAAGCTAATAAGTTTATTTCTTATACTGTCAAGTTTGAAGATGCTGATGGTAATTTATTATCTGAACAAACTGTTAAAGAAGGTGGAAATGCAGTTGTTCCTGATATTCCACTTGTTGAGGGAAAGGTATTTGATGGCTGGAGTGGTAAATTCTATGACGTTAAAGCTGATATTACTGTAAAAGCAAAATATAGAACTGGAACTAATAAATATGCTGGTAAGACAGTTTCTATCTTAGGAGACAGTATGTCAACATATCAAACTATTGTACCTGAAGGTTATTCTTGTTTCTATCCTTATTCTACAGCTGATGTAAATAATTATAATGATACTTGGTGGATGCAAGTAATTAATAGATTTGGTATGAAGTTATTAATGAATAATTCATATAGTGGAACATGTGTATCTACTGGAACAGGTAATTATTCTACTACGATAGATTCTCGTTTAGATAATTTATTAAAAGATGGTGAAAAACCTGATGTAATAATTATCTTTATGGGTGCTAATGACTGTGGAAGTCAATATGTACAATTAAGTACATTTAAATCATCATATAAGACTATGCTTGAGAAAATTCAAAAATTATGTCCTGACTCTGAAATCATATGTTTGACATTGCCAAAAGCTAAAATGTATACAGATGCTAATAGAGCAGACTATTCTAAAGTTATTATGGATACTGCTACAGAGTTTAATTGTAAATTAGTTAATTTGGAAAACGCCTGGGATCCAACAAACTTTGACAATTTATTATGTGATTCGATTCATCCTAAGAAAGCTGGTATGGATAAAATCTACGAAACAATCTATTATAGTATTAGAAATTAAATGTTTTAATTGTAAAAAACACAAAAATAGTGTATAATCATTACACACGGAGGATTTGCCAATGGTTATTATTATTACATCATATAATTCTATTGAGATAACATCTATTGATAAACTTTTTGAAGATATATCAAAAGAAGACTTATGTGATTTATTAAATGCTAAAAATGTTAAGTCTATATCAAATATGAATTTAAATGATGATAAACTTCGTTCATTATGTTATATGTATGATCCAGAGGGAGCAATTAAGCAAAGAGAAAGAAATCAATTTGCTGTTGAGTTTTCAAATTATAATAATATTTATGGAGATATTATTATTTGTAAAAATATTAATAATAAGTTTTATGATTTTGAAGATGATGAACTTGCTGAAATTATATTAACATTAGTTAATGAAGCAGATTTCTTACAAATTGGTTTTATTAAAGAAAATATTGAACCTGATTTAGATAGTTTATATTTATCGTTTGGTAAATATCCTCAAAGTTTAGTTACTGATAAGAAACTTTCTAATATCTTAGATACAATTGAAGATACTAATGATGAAGGATACATTGTCTATAAGAAGAAAGAATATCAAAAGCTTACAGCAATTGGTTCTAAGACAATCCTAATTAATGGAGTTAATTTTGAAATTGAAAAATGGAAATCATATTATTTCTTAGTTGAACCATTGCAATGGGATATATTATATGATAATGATGACATATTATTGATATGTGATAAAATAGTTGATAATTATTATTTCAATAAGAAGAAACATAATTTAGTTTTAGATAATCAATCTATTAATGAAAATGATTTCTATTTCTCTGATGTAAGAAAGTATTTAAATAGATATTTCTTAAATAAAGCTTTCACTAAAAAAGAAATTGATAGAATTGCAGATTCCACAGCATTTAATGGTAAACAATTATTAGATGGTACAGCTACAGCGCTAGATTTTAAAATAGGTGCAAATACATATAGTTGCGATAAATTAACAATAGCAATTGGGGATATGGGAGCAACAGCTTTAACTGTATCTGGAATTAATATAAAAACTGGTGCAGCAGCAGCATTAACAGCGATTGATGATGCGATAGTAGCGGTTTCAAAACAAAGAGCTGAACTTGGTGCAGCACAAAATAGAATTGAATATGCAATTGAAAGCTTGTCAACAACAAGTGAAAACTTGAGTGCAGCTGAATCGAGAATAAGAGATGTCGATATGGCAGAAGAAATGGTAAATTACACCAAAGATAACATTCTGCAACAATCAGCGATGGCGATGTTGGCACAAGCAAATCAACAGCCTGAGCAGATTTTGACATTGTTACAATAACATAAAAAAGAAATAGAGGAATATATTCTGAACAGAGGAAGAAGATAAAACCCCAGAAACAAACCTTAATGAAACAAAGATAAATGATTTATCTGACAAATAGTTAGAAATAATGGTCATAGGGATGCTCACCAATGTCAGAAGAACAATGCATAAACAAAGTGAAAAACTTCAACAAACAGAAAATAAAAGTACCAAACAGAAGTCATAGAGCTGAAGAATATAGTAACCAAACTAAAAAATTCAGCAGAGGG
>CAZHQU010000193.1:0-4066 GCA_964534245.1 uncultured Coprobacillus sp. | reverse complement strand
GTATATAAAGCTATTAGTTTATTACATGATAATAATATAACTAATATAAGTTGTGATATAATTTATGGCTTATCAACTGACACATTAGAAATTATAAATTATGATTTAGAAAAATTAATTAGTTTGGATATTAAACATTTATCTTGCTATACATTAATTATAGAAGATAAAACTATATTAAATCACTTCATTAAAAACTATGGATATAAACCATTATCTGATGATGAAGAATCAGAAATTAATGAGTATATAAATAATATGTTGAGAAATAATGGATTTACTCATTATGAAGTTAGTAATTACTGTAAGGAAGGCTACGAAAGCTTACATAATCTAACATATTGGAATTATGATAATTATATAGGAATTGGTGCTAATGCTAGTTATTTCATTGATAATACAAGATACACTAACATAAATAACCTTTCTAAGTATTATTCTGGAATCGACAATTGTGATTTATCTTACAAAGAAAAAATAATCCTCTCAGAAAACGATTTAGCCTACGAATTTTTGATGTTAGGGTTACGAAAACTGTCAGGAATTGATGTTTTAGAGTATAAATCAAAATTCAATATTGATTTATTAGATAATAACTTTGTACAAAGATATATTAAACATAATATGATGAATTTAAAAAATAATAATTTATTTATAAATGAAGAATATATTTCTGTTTCAAATGAAATAATAATTAATATATTAGGTGAAATATATGAATAATAATAACAATTATAATAATTATATGAGTAATTATATAATTGAATACGAAATGTATATCAAAACTGAACTTGGATTAAGCGAAAACACAGCAATAAATTATCTTAAAGATATAAATACTTATTGTGATTACTTAGTTAAAAATAGAAATGTAATGGATCCAAATGATATTGATATAAATGATGTCAGAGGTTTTCTTGCAACTCTTAAGAGAAAGAATATAACTCCATCTAGTATATCTAGAAAATTATCATCAATAAAATCATTTCATTCATTTTTAGTCAAGTTCCGTTATGCTCAAACTAATGTTGCGAAATTAATTAGTAATCCTAAGAAAGAGAAAAAACTTCCTATGGTTTTATCTATAGAAGAAGTTGACGCTTTATTAAATACTTTTACTGAAGAGAATCCTTTAGAGATTAGAAATAAAACGATGATTGAACTAACATATTCATGTGGATTACGTGTTAGTGAATTAGTTAATTTAAAACTATCACAAATTCATATGCAAATGGGAATTATTGATATAATCGGTAAAGGTAGTAAAGAACGTATTGTTCCCCTTGGTGAAAAAGCAAAAGAAATGATCAAGAAATATTTAGAATTATCAAGGCCAAAACTTACTAGCACTAGACTAAATGATTATTTATTCTTAAACACTAAAGGTGAACAATTGACTAGACAAATGTTCTTTATAATTATAAGAGATAAAGCTAAAGAGGCTGGCATCACAAAACCAATCTCGCCTCATAAACTTAGACACTCATTCGCAACACATTTATTAGAACGCGGATTAGATTTACGTTTAATTCAAGAGTTATTAGGTCATGAAGATATTTCAACTACAGAAATTTATACGCATCTATCGAATGCGAAAATACGTGAGGTATATGAATCAAGTCATCCTCATGCTAAAAAAGGAGACAAAAAAGAATGACACTAAATAAATTTAAAAGAATATTTTGTATTGTTATTGATTCAGTTGGTGCAGGTGAGCTTCCTGATAGCGAAAAATATGGTGATTTAGGAGTTAATACTCTTAAACACACTAGCTACAGCAAACCTGATTTTAATATTCCAACTTTAAGAAGATTAGGAATTGGTAATATTACTGATGTGAATAACTGTCCAAAACTAACTAATCCAGAAGCAAGTTATGGAAAATGTAAAGAAATCAGTGTTGGTAAAGATACTTTAACTGGACATTTTGAAATAATGGGGCTTAAAGTAACTAGAAGTTTCCCATCATTTACTGAAAATGGCTTTCCTAAAGAGTTAATTGATAAATTAGAAAAAGAAACAGGACATAAATTTATTGGGAATATTTCAGCAAGTGGAACTGAAATCATTAAAGATTTAGGGGAAAGACATTTGCAAACTAAAGAAATAATTATTTATACTTCAGCAGACTCTGTATTACAACTTGCTGCAAACGAAGCTATAATTCCAGTTGATGAATTATATCGAGTTTGTGAAATTGCTAGAAAAATAACATTAGATAATCCTGAATGGATGGTTGGCAGAATTATTGCTAGACCATTTATCGGTGATAATAAAGATAATTTTACTAGAACCTCTCGTAGACACGATTATGCCGTTAAGCCATTTGGTGAAACTACACTTGATATTCTTAAAAATAATAATTATGATGTTTTAGCAGTTGGTAAAATTAGAGACATATTTGATGGTGAAGGTATAACTGAAAGCACTAAAATCACATCTAATCATGATGGAATGATAAAAACAACAGAAATTTGTAAATCAAAAGATTTTACTGGACTATGTTTTGTTAACTTAGTTGACTTTGATGCAGTATATGGTCATAGGCGAAATCCTATCGGTTATGCAGAATGTCTTGAAGAGTTCGATAAAGACTTAGCTGAGATGATTAATTATCTAAAGGATGATGATTTATTAATAATCTGCGCAGATCATGGTAACGATCCTAAGCATACAGGAACAGATCACACAAGAGAACATGTTCCATTACTTGTTTATAATAAAAACTTAAAAGGTATTGATTTAGGTTTAAGAGAAACATTTGCTGATATTGGAGCAACTATTTGTGACAACTTCAATGTAAAAACTACTGGCATTGGTACAAGCTTCTTATATAATATTCTTAATAAATAATATAAGCATAAATTATAGACAAAAAAATATATAATATAGTAATATACATGGTAAATAATATGAAAAATTTAAAACAAATATATATAGAATCATTCGATAAAAAGAAATTATGTACATATATTTCTCAAAACAATGCCAAAAAAACTATAATAGTTTTACATGGTATGGCTGAACATATTGAGCGTTATGAGGAATTTTTAGATAAGCTAATTATTAATGATTATAGAGTTATAGCATATAATCAACGTGGTCATTACTTAACTGATGATGAAGAAAACTACGGAAATTTAGGCTCTGGCGATGGTTTTGAAAACTTGATTAATGACTTGGATTTTCTTGTAAACTACGCTAAAAGCGAAATTTCAGGCCCAATTTACCTATTTGGACATAGCATGGGATCATTTGTTGTAACGAGATATTTACAATTATATGGAGAAAAAATTAAAGCCGCAATCATCTGTGGAACAGGAAAAAATTCTCAAACAAAACTGTATTTTGGAAACCTAATTTCTAAAATAATTTGTAAATTAAAAGGCGAAAATTATAGAAGTAAATTAATTGATAATTTATCTTTCGGATCTTACAACAACGCATTCAAACCAAATCGTACTGATTTCGATTGGTTAAATACAGTAAATGAAGAGGTCAATAAATACATAAGCGACAAATGGTGTGGAGGAATCTTCCCTGCAGCTTTCTTTAGAGACTTCACAAAATTAATGTATCAAATAAATAAAAATAATCGTCTTACAAATCGATTTACAGACATATTTTTAATAGCTGGAGATCAAGATCCAGTAGGAAATATGGGTAAAAGCGTAAGAGAATTATATGATACTTTAATCAAAAACAAACAAAATGTAACATTAAGTCTAATTAAAAATGCTCGACATGAAATACTTTTAGAAGAGAAGAAGGAATTAATTCATGAACAAATTATTGATTGGCTAAATAAAAAATATGATTATTAAAAAAAGAAAAAAACCAAGCAAAAAATGCTTGGTTTTTTACATTTTTTAGAACTTTAAAATTTATCTTTTGACAAAAAAATCAATTTTTTTAAAAAAATAAAAATATTCAAAGTTATTTTTTGAATATAATTAACTGAATTTCTGTTTAAATTGATTTCATTCTACTCTTTATATCAAATTGCGAATTTTAAGTTGGAAATTTCTCCTAAAATTAATTTTTATTTTTCAAACAAATACTTACA